>NZ_JBHZAG010000065.1:0-4943 GCF_042754125.1 Amycolatopsis sp. NPDC059235 | reverse complement strand
CGGGAAAGCATGCCCCCAGCCACAGCAACCCGCCAGCCACCGCAACGCGACTCCCGGCGAGAAAAGCCGGAAAAGCACCAGCCCAACCCCGCCACTTGACAGAAGGTGGACAATAAAAAATCGACGCGTCTTCACCAAGAAATCAGAAGTTCGCGCCGAATCTGGGTTCAGAATAACAGCAGCGAGGGGCACGTGTCAACTCAGGGGTACGAAGAAGAACTGCGGTCCGAACAGGACTACGTCGCCGGCCTGTACCGGCGGCTCGACGACGAGCGCGAGCGGGCCGCCGCACGCTACACCGCTGCCCTCAAGCGAAACGACGAGACTCCGGGCGAGCGCGACGTCGAGGTGCGCGCTCTCACGAGGGAAACGCGGCGGTTGTCGGTCGCCGACTCCGGGTTGTGTTTCGGGCGGCTCGACACGCTCGAAGGCGACCATTCCTACATCGGCCGGATCGGGCTTTTCGACCAGGACGACGAGTACAAACCCGTCCTTCTCGACTGGCGTGCGCCCGCGTCGAGCGCGTTTTACACCGCTACCGCCGCCACCCCGGAGGACATGCGGCGACGGCGGCAGTTCCACACGCACGGCCGGCGAGTCACGTCCTTCACCGACGAGGTCTTCGGGCGTGGCGGCGGCAGCGACGAGGAGAACGACGCCGACGCCGCGCTGCTCGCCGCGGTCAACGCGCCGCGCGACGAGGGGATGCGGGACATCGTCGCGACGATCCAGGCCGAGCAGGACCGCATCATCCGGCTCGACCATCCTGGCGTCCTGGTCATCGAGGGAGGACCGGGAACCGGGAAAACCGTCGTGGCGCTCCACCGCGTCGCGTATCTGCTCTACACCCAGCGCGAGCGGATGGAGCGCCACGGCGTCCTCGTCCTCGGGCCGAATCCGTCGTTCCTGAACCACATCGGCCGCGTGCTGCCGTCGCTCGGCGAGTCCGACGTGGTGTTCACCACGCCGGGCGGGCTGCTTCCGGGGCTGCGGACAAACGCCGAGGACGAGCCGGAAATCGCGCGGTTCAAGGGATCTCTGCGGATGCTCGACGTCCTCGAAGCGGCGGTCGCGGACCGGCAGGAGCTGCCGCCGGAACCCATCCTGATCGAACTCCGCGACACCACGGTCCGGATCGACGCAGCGACCGCCGAGTGGGCCCGCGACGAAGCGCGCCAGAGCGGGCGGCCGCACAACGAAGCGCGGGCGGTGTTCGTCGAGATCGTCACGTACGTGCTCACCGAACGCGCCATGGCCCGCATCGGGCGCGGTTGGCTCACGCGCGACGACAAGGAGGAGTGGGAGGACCTCCGTTCCACGCTCGTCAAGGAACTCCTCGCCGACAGCGCGTTCGTCAAGGCGATCGACCGCCTCTGGCCGATCCTGACTCCGGAAAGCCTGCTGACCACGCTGTACTCCTCCCCCGCGCGGCTCACCGCGGCCGGCGCCAGCCAGGCGCTGCTGCGCGAGCCGGGCGAGGGCTGGACGGTGTCGGACGTCCCGCTCCTGGACGAGCTGATCGACCTCCTGGGCAAGGCACCGGACCGGGCGAAGCAGAAAGAGGACAAGGCCGAACGCGAGGCGGAGGCCGAGTACGCGGCGGGCGTGCTGGACATCATGCGGCTCGACCGCGAGGAGATGGACGAGGACATCGGCCTGTCCGCGGAGCACCTGCTCTACGACACCGACCTGGCCGAGCGGTTCGTCGAGTACGACACCCGCGACCTCGCCGAACGCGCCGCCGCGGACCGGGACTGGACCTACCGGCACGTCGTCGTCGACGAGGCCCAGGAACTGTCCGAAATGGACTGGCGGGTGCTCATGCGGCGGTGTCCCAGCCGGTCGTTCACCGTGGTCGGCGACCTGGCGCAGCGCCGGTCGGCGGCGGGGGCGACCGACTGGGGCACGATGCTGGATCCGTACGTCCCGGGCCGCTGGGTCTACCGGTCGCTCACCGTCAACTACCGCACCCCGGCGGAAATCATGGCTGTCGCGGGCGCGGTGCTGGCCGAGTTCGCGCCGGGGGTCGAGCCGCCGGAATCGGTTCGCGCGTGCGGGGTCCGGCCGTGGTCAAGGAAGGTCACCGACGACGAATTGCCTGCCGCAGTGGAGGAATTCGTCCGCGACGAGGCGGGCCGGGAAGGGACCAGCGTCGTGATCGGACCGCCGGACGTGCCGGGTGCGGTGCAAGCGTCGGAGACGAAGGGGCTGGAGTACGACGCCGTGCTTCTCGTGGACCCGGACCGGATTCTCGCGGACGGCCCGCGCGGCGCGGCCGAGCTGTACGTCGCGCTTACCCGGGCGACGCAACGGCTCGGCGTGCTGCACCGCGGCGCGCTGCCGTCGGTGCTGAACGGATTGGAAGAGCGGATCTAACCGTCAGGAGCGCAGCTCGGGAGCGAGGACGCTGCTGCGCTTCAACGCCTTCAGCACCACCCCGGTATGCACCGAATCCGCCTGCCGGGACCATCCGGAGCTGCCGACGAACTCGTGCAACGCGGCGATGTCGGGCAAGGTCACGTCAGCCAGCAGCTGATACTCGCCCGTCATCGCCGCCGCGTACCGCACGTACGGCGAGGCCAGCAACGCCCGGCCGATGTCGTCGACGTCGTGCGGGCGGCACCGGATCCACAGCAGCGCCTCGACCGGCAGCCCGAGCACGGCCGGCTCCACCACCGCCCGGATGAACACCTTTTCCTCTCGCCGCAACGCTTCCACCCGGCGGCGGACGGTCGATTCCGAGATCCCGGCGGCGCGGGCGAGCTCCTCGTGGGTCCGCCGGCCGTCCTCGCGCAGCGCGCGCACGATGGCGCGTTCGTCGCTGCCGAAGGCGACGCCGTCGGGCTGCCGGGGCTGCGGGGTCGGCTGCGGCAGCGAGGAGATCGCCGACGTCTCGGACGGGCTGAGCAGGCCGGGCTGCCATTCGTGGATGGTGCGGTAGTAGCGGGTGACGGTATCGGCCGTCAGATCGAGCAGGCCGGGGATTGCCGCCATCTCGTCGAACATGAAGGTCGGCAGCCGGTCGCGGTCGCAGAAGACCTCGGCGACCAGTTCGCCCTGTCCGGTGATGAGGTAGCAGAAGCTCGTCTCCGGCCGTCCCGCGAGCGCGGTGCCCGCCGGACGGCCGAGCCCGGCCCGGCAACGGCCGCGGACCAGCAGCGGCACGCCGTGCGGCGAAACGGCGACAACCGTCACGACGCCGGTGCGCAGCAGGTGCGTCCCGCGACGGGCCACCGTGCGCTCGGGCGCGTCCAGTACCTCGGCGATCCGCCGCCAGGACGCGCGGCCGTCGACTTGCAGCGCGCCGGCGATCCGGCGGTCGAGCGGGTCCAGCCGTGCGGTCATCAGCCAATACTGTGGCTGATTCCGTCATTTGTCGAGTAGCTCTTGTCCAACCTCAGCACCAAAGGCGAAGCTGGCGTCTCGAACGGACACCGGGGTCAGGAAGGACAATCAGTGAGCGCCGAGGAGATCTGTTACCTGCCCGCCCGCGAACTGGCCCGGCGGCTGCGCACCCGCGAACTATCCGCCCGCGAGGTGCTGCAAGCCCATCTGGACCGGATCGAGCAGGTCAACCCCCAGATCAACGCGATCGTCACGCTCACCGCCGAGCGCGCGCTGTCCGAAGCCGCGGCCGCCGACGAACGTCTCGCGCACGGCGAGGAGGTCGGTCCGCTGCACGGGATCCCGGTGGCGCACAAGGAAACGCACGACGTCGCCGGTGTCCGCACCACCTACGGCTCCCCCATTTTCGCCGACCACGTGCCCGACGGCGACACGCTCGTCGTCGAGCGGATCCGCAACGCGGGAGCGATCACGCTCGGCAAGACGAACGCGCCGGAGTTCGGGGCCGGTTCGCACACGATGAACCCGGTCTTCGGAGCCACGCGCAACCCGTATCGGCGGGATCTGTCCGCCGGCGGCAGCAGCGGCGGCGCGGCGGCGGCGCTGGCCGCGGGCCTGCAGCCGCTCGCCGAGGGCAGCGACATGGGCGGCTCGCTGCGGAATCCGGCGTCGTTCTGCAACGTCGTCGGCCTGCGTCCGTCGCCGGGCCGCGTCCCGACCTGGCCGGCGACGCTGCCGTGGGAGGCGCTGGGCGTGCAGGGGCCGATGGGCCGGACGGTCGCGGACGTCGCGCTGCTGCTGTCGGTGATCGCCGGGCACGACGAGCGCAACCCGATCTCGCTCGACCAGCCCGCCGCGCCGTTCGCCGGATCGCTCGACGCCGACCTCGCCGGGCTGCGCGTCGCGTGGTCGCCGGATCTGGGCGGGCTGCCGGTCGACCCCGCGGTCAGCGCCGTGCTCGAACCGGCGGTGAAGGCGTTCGCCGATCTCGGCTGCCGCGTCGAACCGGCCTGCCCGGATCTGGCCGCAGCCGACGAGGTGTTCCGCACCCTGCGCGGCTGGCTTTTCCACGCCGGTTTCAACGGCCTGCTCGAAGAACATCCCGACAAAATGAAGCAGACCCTCAAGGACAACATCGCTTTCGGCGCCACCCTTTCCGGTGCCGACATCGCGAGCGCGCAGACGCGGCAGCTACAGCTCATCACCGGGATGCGGGAGTTCTTCAGCCAGTACGACCTGCTGCTCGCGCCGGTGAGTCAGGTGCCGCCGTTCCCGGTGGAGTGGGAGTACCCGGAAACCGTTGCCGGGCAACCGATGCACGATTACCTGGAGTGGATGCGCTCGGCGTATTCGATCTCGGCGACCGGCTGCCCGGCGCTGTCGGTGCCTGCGGGGTTCACCGAGGACGGACGGCCGGTCGGGCTGCAGATCATCGCGCCGGTGCGAGGCGAGCTAGGGCTGTTGCGCGCCGCGCACGCTTTCGAGCAGGCCACCGGGTACGGGAACCAGCGGCCGGTCTTCTGAGACGCCTTGCCGCACGGAACAAGGTCCGTGAAGGGCTCCTTGAGGGAATCAGATTCCCTCAAGGAGCCCTTCAC
>NZ_JBHZAG010000064.1:0-60688 GCF_042754125.1 Amycolatopsis sp. NPDC059235 | reverse complement strand
CGGGCCCTTGCCGCAGCCGGCGTCGCCTAGCCGTCCGTGAAGGGCTCCTTGAGGGAATCAGATTCCCTCAAGGAGCCCTTCACGGCTTTTCCGGGACCGGAAAGCGACGGCTGATTTCCGCCAGCGGCGGGCGGGCGGCGGTGGCCAGACTGAGCGGTGTGAACACGACTTTTCCTACGCACACGGCGATCGAGCCCGGAATCCTGTACTTCGGCACCCCGGTCGTGCTGATCTCGACGTCCAATGAGGACGGTTCGGCCAACCTGGCCCCGATGTCGTCGGCGTTCTGGCTCGGCTGGCGCGCGATGCTCGGCCTCGGCGCGCGCTCGAAGACCACGCTCAACCTCCTGCGCACGCGCGAATGCGTGCTGAACCTGCCGTCCTCGGCGATGGCCGCCGCGGTGGACCGGCTCGCGCTGACCACCGGGTCCGATCCGGTTCCGCCGCTCAAGGAGAAGCGCGGCTACTTCCACGTCGCGGACAAGTTCGGCCGCGCGGGGCTCACGCCGGTGCCGTCCGAGACGGTGGCGCCGCCCCGGGTCGCCGAATGCCCGGTCGCGATGGAGGTCGTGCTGGAGTCCGTGCACCCGTTCGCCGAGGACGACGAAGCCCAGCGCGGCGGCATCGTCGGGCTGGAGGTGCGCGTGCAGCGGGTGTTCGTGCACGACGACATCCGGCTGCCAGGCGCCGACGACCACGTCGACCCGGACGCGTGGCGGCCGCTGATCATGAGCTTCCAGAAGCTGTACGGGCTCGGTCCGCAGGTGCACGAGTCGACACTGGCGCGGATCCCGGAGCGGATGTACCGCTCGCCGGACATCGAACGGGCGCGCGGCGTCTCCTGACGCCGTCCAGTCCACTGTGGAGCAACGAACCGGCGAAACGACGGCAAAGGACGGAAGAACAACTCGGTAAAACCGGGCACGGCAAGGGGCCGCCGCGATCCGCGGCGGCCTTTGTCACGTTTCTCGCACCCGGGAATTTCCGCCGCTTCCCGGCCGCGCGTCAAGCGGCGCGCACGGCGAAACCGCAGGTCGTGTCTGTTCGGACACGGCCCTCGGTACATTGGGGCAGCAGTCCCCGTGGTGATCACCGGCCTCTGCCGGACTGATAGTCTTTCCCCATTGCGAATCCCAGGCACGGCAACGCAATTCGGTGTCACTCACAAGGGTGCCGAAGCGGCCGTGCCCGACCCGGCTGTGGGAAGGATGCCCTCGGGATGGCGGACAGGTTCGAGTTCGTGCTCGACGTCGTCGAAGCGTTGGTGGTCGGGGAGGCGACCGGCGGGAACATCCGCCAGTTCCCGCTCCGGATCGGCACCGTGCCGGCGGAACCCGAGCGGTACGTGCGGGTCGCGAAGATCGTCAACGACGCGATCGAGGAGCGCAGGCTTTCCAGCGGCGACGAGCTGAGCCCGTACGTGCGCACCGCCTTCGAGCTGCTCGCGAAGCCGCGGGTCTCGGTCTCGGTCAGCGGGATCGACGGCCTCGGCGCGGACATCGCGGTGGTCGCGCTCACCGACGGCAGGCAGGCGCTGGGGATCACGCAGGACCCGAAGACCGACAAGCTGCTGTTCTCGCTCTTCGACGACGAGGAGCTCGTCGAGGTGATCGCCGGCGTGCTGCCGCAGGCGCGCCCGGCCAGCACCGGTGCGCACACGATCCGCCAGGCGGCCTCGCGGGAGGTGTCCGCGATGACCGCGCGCCGGCGGGCCGAGGCGGCCGAGGACGAGGAAGAGACCGACGCGTTCGGGATGATCGAGGTCAGCGGGCGCGTGCAGCCGCGCCGCCCGGACCCGCGGGTCTCCCGCCCCGCCCCCGGCGGGGTCGAGGTGCTCGAACGCGTGCTGGCGCAGCCGCGGCTCGGCGGCGGGCACATCGCGGTGAGCGGCTGGGGCCGCCGCGGCGAGCGGCGCGGCGGCGACCCGATCGGCTGGCTCGACACCGCCGACGGCCGCTACCTGATCACATCGACCGTCAGCGAGGCGGGCGACCTGACCGCGGAGTACGTGCCCGCCGGGCACCGCGAGCTCAAGCGCGCCGTGCAGCAGGCGGTTTCCGAGGTTTACTGACCATTCCACTGCAAGCGGCGACAGTTCACGAGGAGAACGAGGTCCCGATGACCGACGAGGCACCGATGGCGATGGAAGCGAGGACGGCCCCCGTGGCCCCGGTGGGCTTCTCGCTGCCCGCGCGCCAGCTGAAGACGCTGGCCGAGCGCGGATCGTTCGCGGTGGACGACAGCACCGGCGACAAGATGATCGCCGCGCTCCAGGGCGTGCTCGACGCACTGGAGGCGCACGTGCAGCTGATCGAGAAGATCGCCGGGGTCCCGGCGATGTCGAAGAGCCCGGCCGGGATGTTCGTCAGCAAGCACATGGCCGAGACCGCGCGCGACCAGCAGGGCCTGGTCACGCAGCTGCAGGCGGCGCACAAGGAGTTCCCGACCTACGTCGAGGCGATCAAGCTCGCGAAGAAGAACTACAAGGAGCGGGAGCACAGCTCCAAGGAGACCTTCGAGCGCATCCACCGCACCGCCGAACAGCAGGGCTGAAGGGGAGACCAGTGGCCGACAAGAAGCAACCGACCGCCGAGTCCGTCTCCGATCCGTCCTCGACGGACTACGACCCCGGCAACACGGCGCTCTACAACCCGACGCTCGACCCCTCGTCGAAGTACTACATCGGCCCGGTCCGCCCGGACGACGTGGCCTCGGGCGACCAGCTGCGCCAGGACGCCACTACGAAGATCGACGCGATCTTCAACGGCTGGCTCCTCCCGAACGTCCAGGGGAAGGCGCGCGACCAGCTGATCCGGGCGATGTACCAGCGGAACCTGGAGGAGTCGAAGAAACATCTCGGCAAAGACCTCGAGATGCGCGATCCGGGCGCCGCGCCGCACACCGACTGGAAGAACGCGACGCACGAGCAGATGATCGACGCCATCACCACGCAGGCCGACCCGGCCTCGGTGGCCGAGTCGTCGGAGGCCTGGGTGAGCCTCGGCAACGAGCTGGCGACGCACCAGAAGAACCTCGGCGACGCGATCAACGCGAGCACCTCGAACTGGAAGGGCGACGCCGGCGACGCGGCGCGCGTGCACCTCGCCAACGTCGGCAAGTGGCTCGGCACCACCGCGCAGGGCGCGACGCTCACCGGGCGCCAGCAGGAGGTCCACTCCCAGGCGCTCAACGAGACGCAGAAGGCGATGAACGCCAACCCGCCGGTGAAATTCTCGGCGCAGGACGCGAACAAGGTCCTGATGACGATCCGGGATCCGGCCGCGTACGTCGTGGCGTACTCCTCGGCCATGAAGACCTTCACCGACCAGCAGGCCGCCCGGGACCAGGCCGCGCAGATCATGACGCGGTACGACCAGACGATCGGCGGCGCGGTCGCCACGCCGCGGTTCGCCGAGCCGCCGAAGCTGCCCGCCGAGACGGACCGGTGGCGGCCCGCGACGCAGGGCACCCCGATGAAGCCCGGCGGCGGCGCGGGCGCTCCGGGCGGGGTGCGGGTCGGCCCGGACGGCCGCCCGCTCGGCCCCGACGGCAACCCGATCGGCCCGCCCGGCACCACGGTCGGGCCGAACGGCCAGCTCATCGGACCGGACGGGCGTCCGCTGGGTCCCGACGGCAAGCCGATCGGCCCGCCGGGGACGACGGTGGGCCCGAACGGGCAGCCGATCGGTCCCGACGGACGGCCGATCGGACCGGACGGCAAGCCATACGGCGGCGGACCGGGCGGCGGCGGGCCGGGCGGTGTCCCCGGAGGCCCGGGCGGGCAGAGCCCCGAGCGCAGGTTCGACCCGGCGTCGCTGCAGATCCCGCAGGGCGGCCCCGGCGGAGCCACCGGCGGCCCGGGCGGCGTCACCGGCGGGCCCGGCGGCTCGTTCCCGCCCATCCCGGACACCAACCCGGATTCGACGAAGGCGCAGGGCTTCAACCCGCCGAGCATCCCGCCCATTCCGGGTCCGGGCGGCGGCAACCCCGGCCCTGGCTTCAACCCCCCGAACATCCCGCCGATCCCGGGTCCGGGCGGCGGCAACCCCGGCCCCGGCTTCACCCCGCCGCCCATCCCGTCCTTCCCGACCGGCAAGGACGGCGACCCGTACAAGTCGAACCCGTACAAGCCGCAGCCGTTCAAGCCCTCGATCCCCGAGGGCCCCGGCGGGATCAAGCCCTACGAGCCGAAGCCGTTCAACCCCGGCAAGATCGGCCCGGACGGCAAACCGCTGTTCCCCGGCGGCGGCACCGGCCCGAGCGGCGAGAAGCTCGGCGGCATCGGCAAGGTCGGCGGCGTCAACGGCGAGAGCATCAGCAGCAGGCTCGGCGGCGGCGCGGGCGGTCTCGGCGGCGCCAAGGGCGGCCCGGGCTCCGGCGGCGCGTTCAGCGGCGCGGGCGGCTCCGGAGCGGCCGAGGAAGGCGTCGCCGGGCGCGGCGGCCCCGGCTCGGGCGGCGCCGGCGGCAAGGGCGCGACCGGCGCTCCCGGCATGGGAGCCATGGGCGGCGGCAAGGGCGGCAAGGGCCCGGAGGACAAGGAACACAAGGTCGCGAGCTTCGTCGAGTCGGACGACCCGTCGTTCTTCGCGCCCGACGAGGTCGTCGCCCCGCCGGTGATCGGCGACTGGAAGAACAAGGACTGGAAGTGAGGCGGCGATGAGCGGAGGCGCACAGGGGTTCCGCGTAGAACCCGACGACCTCGTGGCGCACGCGAGCCACCTGGACGGACTGGTGGACCGGCTGAACACCGCGGCGCAGGCGGCGAACTACGCGATGTCCGACGACGCGTACGGGCTGCTGTGCGCTTTCCTCCCGCCGATCATCAACCCGACCGGCGAGAAGGCGAAGGAAGCGATCAGCGGGGCGATCGAGGGCGTCCAGGCGACCTCGGACAACGTCCGGACCGCCGCGAAGTCCTACCAGGAGGGCGACGAGGGCCAGTCGAAGCCGTTCAAGAAGGTGGCGACCGAGGGGATGCTCAGCAAGACCGACAGCGGGGAGCTCAAGGAGCGGTTCCGCGTCGGCGGCGTGCAGGCTCCGACCGGGCAGAACGTGCCGTTCAACCGGGACGGCGTGCCCGCGGAGGCCCGGCACGACAGCGCGGAGCCCTTGCAGCCGAAGCAACGGGTCGATGCCGCGCAGCCGGTCGACCGGGGCGTTTCGCCGGACGAGACGTAGCGAGGCGGTGGCGCCCTCGCGGCGCCGCGGCGGGCGGGTACCGTCGACAGATGACGGTGCCCGTCGCGGCGAGGATGAGACCCGCCCGCAACGGCGCGGGTGACGGGATTCGAGGAGAACGAAAAGCATGACCAGCGCGGGTGGGCTGGGCGACCTGATCAGGGACCCCGACGACGCAATCCGGCGAATGGACGAATGGGCGGCCGGGTTCGCCCGCAAGGCGGAGCGCTACGCGGCGGCCCAGCAGGAAACCGAACAGCTGCGGCTGACCGCGACGAGCCCGGACGGGACCGTCAAGGTCACCGTCGGGGCCGACGGGGTCGTGTCGGACCTGGTGTTCAGCTCCCGCACGCGCACCATCCCGCCGGAGGAGCTCTCCAGGATGGTGCTCGAGACCATGCGGAAGGCGCAGTCGGGCATCACCGACCGGGTGGCCGAGGTCATGGGCCGCAGCCTGGGCGACGAGGACCCGGATACCCGCGCCGTCATGCTCGATTCGCTCCGCAACCGCTTCCCGGACCCCGACCCGGACCCGGACGAGCAGCAGGACAGCGCGCAGGAGCAGCAGGAGCCGCCCGCCAAGACGCCGCCTCCCGCGGGCGGTGCGCCGCGTCCGCCCGCGACGCCGCCCGCGCCGGGCGGGCCCGCTTCGCCGCCGCAGGGCCGCCGTCCGGGCGGGATCGATCCGGACGAGCAGGACAACAACCCCTGGTGACTTTTGGTGCGCCCCGGCCTTTCCGGCCGGGGCGCACCGTCGTTTGTGGACGGTCCGATGTGGACTCGGCGGTGCGGGCTGCGGTCGGCGATCAGCGCCGAGGACCCGCGTCCCAGGGGGCTGGCGGTGCGAGGCCGGTCCGATGTGGACTTCGGTGCTGGCGGCGCGACGAGAGGCCGCGCACCCTGAGGCCGGCTGGCGGCCGGGTCCGATGTGGACTCCGGGTCACAGCACCTGTTTGCGGTCGGCGAGGTAGCGCAGGTAGAGCAGCGCCAGCAGTGCCCCTGCGGCCAAAACCTCGCCCCACTCCGCAGGGTTGGCGTAGGACGGGCCGCACGAAGCGGGCTGGTCCTGGCCCGGGAGGCACTCGAGGCCGGGTTCGGCGGCGGAAGGCGGCAGCCAGATCAGAAACACCCCCACGGCCAGCACCCCGAACGCCACCAGCACCTGCACCGACCGCCGCGACACCGCAGACCCCCTTCTCGCAGAACACGAAGAAGATCGCCGGAACCCGCCGGGTCGTTACCCGATATGCCGGATTGTCAGAGCTGCGGCAGCGGAACCTCGGCCGCCAGGTCCTCCGGGGCGGAAAGCCGCCACGCCTCGTACACGAGTTCGGCCAGCTCGTCGGCCTCGATGCCGCTCAGCTGCACCACCACCCAGCCGAACCCGCCGGAGGTGAACTGCTCCTCGAAGACGTCCGGACGCTCCGCGACGAGCGCCTGCTGTTCCGCGATGGTCTGCTTCAGCCCGACGGTGTCGGTGCGCGGCCAGTGGTAGCCGAAGCGCTTGCCGCGCACGCTGAACGCCGTGTAGTCGCGGCCGCTGCCACGCTCGACCTCGCGCAGCTTGCGGATGATCCGTTCGAAATCCTTGCTCGGCACCGGTCCTGGCCCCCTCCATCGTGGACCTCGCCATCTTACGGCGGCGGATCCGGCGGGTTCGGCTTACGGTGGTGCGCGGAGGTGCCCGAATGTCCGAACCGTCCCGCGGCATGCCGCCCGCGATCGAGCCGATGCTGGCGTCGCCCGACGGCGGCACGCTGCGCGACGATCCGGCGTACGCCTACGAGTTCAAATGGGACGGTTACCGCGCGACCATGCGCGTCGCGCCGGACGGGGCCACGTTGCTGACCAGCCGCAACGACAACGACTTCACCACCAGGTTCCCGCAGCTGTCCGGCGCGCTCGGGGACGCTCTCGGCGGCCGCCCGGCCGTGCTGGACGGCGAGATCGTCGCCCTCGACGAACACGGGCGTCCCGATTTCGGGCTCCTGCAGAACCGCACCTGGCAGGCGGTCGCGTACTTCGCCTTCGACATCCTGAGCCTGGACGGCGAGAGCCTGCTCGACGCTCCGTATGAGGAGCGCCGCGAGATCCTCGCCGAAATCGAGCCGCCGGACCGGCGCCTGGTCGCGATCACGCCCTGGTACCGGCACCGTGACCTCGCCGAAGACGGCATGACCCCGGCCGGGCTGCTGGACGTCGCGCGGAAAATGATGCTCGAAGGCCTGATGGTGAAGGCCCGCACGTCGCGGTATCACCCGGGACGGCGCAGCCCGGAATGGCTCAAACACCCGCTGGTGCAGACGACCGAGGTGGTGCTGGGCGGCTGGCGTCCGGGCCAGGGCCGCCGGGAAGGCACGATCGGCGCGCTGCTGCTCGGCGCGCACGACCCGGATTCGGGGGAGCTGCGGTACCTGGGCGACGTCGGCACCGGCTTCACCGACGCGATGCTCAAAGACCTTCAGGCGCAGCTGATTCCGTTGGAGCGCAAGACAAGCCCGTTCGCCGACCAGGTGCCGCGAGACCGGGCGCGCGGCGCGCATTGGCTGAACCCGGAGATGGTCGGCGAGGTGGTGTACCGCCGCCTCACGCCGGGGGACGGCCGGCTGCGGCACACGGCTTGGCGGGGGTTGCGTCCGGAGCGGAGGCCGGACGAGGTCGAGGTTCCGGCTGCGCGATGAAGCGGGCGCGGCCAGGTCTGTCCGGACTCGGCCGCGCGGTCTAGGAGCCCGTCACCTGTCCTGCCGCAGCCCGGTAATCAGCAGCCCGGCGAGGCGCCGCGCGTCGTAACTGTCGTCGGCCTCCGCGCCGATGCACAGGTTCCCGACACCGCGCATCAGGTGCACAGCCTCCAGATCGTTGCGGATTTCTCCGGCCTTCGCGGCGGCGTCGAGCAGTTCAGTGCACACCGGCACAAGCCGGTCGAGGAAATACGCGTGCAGCGCCTCGAACCCGCTGTGGTCGGATTGCATGATCCCGGCCAGCCCGTGCTTCGTGACGAGGAAGTCGACGAACAGGTCGATCCACTGCGCGAGCGCGGCGTGCGGGGACTCGGTGTCCGCCAGCAGTTTCGGCCCCGCGTCCGCGCACGCTTCGACCTGGTGCCGGTACACCGCGATGATCAGGTCCGCGCGGGTGGGGAAGTGCCGGTAGATCGTGCCGACGCCGACGCCCGCCCTGGTCGCGATGTCGCGCACCGGCGCGTCGACGCCGGATTCGACGAACACCGCCGACGCCGCGTCGAGCAGGGTTTTCTCGTTGCGCCGGGCGTCCGCCCGTTTCGCCCGGGCTCCCGCGTTCTCACCCACGTGCCACTCCCTCCGCGTGCCGCCGCTAGACAAGCGGAACAGTGTTCCGTATAGTTACCGGAGCAACGTTCCGTTTGCTCATGATGCCAGATCGGGTCGCCGGCCACCACATCCTCGCGCCCGACGGCGAAAGAAGGTACTTCCCATGTCTGCAGTACAGCCCGCGACTCCGGTCGTTTCGGTCAAACCGGTGCGGCTCGACGCGCCGGGCCGCGGCGAGGATCTGCCGGTGCGCGTGTCCGCCCCGGCGTCCGGCCGGGATCTTCCGGTGATCGTGTTCTCGCACGGATTCAGCCAGTCCCTCGACAGTTACGGTCCGCTCGCCGACTACTGGGCCGCGCACGGATTCGTTGTCGTGCAACCGACTCACCTCGATTCGCGGACCCGGGCGCTGCCCGCGGAAGACCCGCGCACGCCGGACATCTGGCGGCTGCGGGTCGAGGACCTCCGGCACGTCATCGACCAGCTCGACACCGTCGAGGCGGCCTTGCCTGGGCTCAGCGGGCGAGTCGACCACAGCCGGATCGCCGTCGCTGGGCATTCGTGGGGCGCGCAGTCGGCGAGCATGCTGCTGGGCGCGCGCGTTGTCGAGGCGGACGGCAGTGTCGGCGAGGATCTGTCCGATTCGCGCGTGACCGCCGGCGTGCTGTTCGCGCTCACCGGCACCGGCGGCGCGGACCTGTCGCCGTTCGCGGCCGAGCATTTCCCGTTCATGAGCCCGAATTTCGACAACCTGAAGGCACCCGCGCTGATCATCGCGGGGGACCAGGACGATTCGATGCTGTCCGTGCGCGGCCCGGACTGGTTCACCGACGCGTACCGGCTCAGCCCGGGGGAGAAGAGCCTGCTGACGCTCTTCGGCGCGGAGCATTCGCTCGGCGGCATCTCGGGCTACGAGGCCAAGGAAACCACCGACGAAAGCCCCGAACGCGTCGCACTGCAGCAGCGCCTGACCACGGCGTACCTCCGCAGCGCGCTCATCCCGGGCGACGACAGCTGGGCCGGGATCGAAGACAGCCCGCTCGGCCGCGTCGAATCGCACGAGTGAAAGGACTTCCCGAGATGACCACGAAACCGCGGTTCGGCATCATGACCGCGCCGATGCAGACCACGTACGCCTCGCTGCAGCAGGTTTGGCGCGAAGCGGACGCGATCCCGTCCATCGAGCACGCCTGGCTGTTCGACCATCTCCTCCCCATCGCGGGAGAACCGGACGGGCCGATTTTCGAGGGCTGGACGCTGCTTTCGGCACTGGCCGCGCAGACCGAACGGCTCCGCCTCGGGCTTTTGGTGACCAGCAACCGGTTCCGCCCGCCGGCGATGCTGGCGAAGATCGCCGCGACCGTCGACGTCGTGTCCGGCGGACGGCTCGATTTCGGCGTCGGCGTCGGCTCGCGGCCGAGTCACCCGCTGGCGCGCCGGGAGTACGAAGCGCACGGCCTGCCGTATCTGGAAACCGCCGACGCGGTGGGCCGGTTCGCCGAGGCGTGCACGGTGATCCGGAAGCTGTGGACGGAGGACCAGCCGTTCGATTTCGCCGGTGAACACGTTCAGCTGACCGGCGCGTTCGGCAACCCGAAGCCGGTGCAGCGCCCGCATCCGCCGTTCGTCATCGGCGGCCGGGCCCGCGCGACGCTGCGGGTGGTCGCCGAGCACGCCGACGTCTGGAACATCCCCGGCGGGGACATCGCGGACGCTGTCGAACGCAACGCGATGCTGGACGAGTACTGCGCGGAAATCGGCCGCGACCCGGCGGAGATCACGCGCTCGATCCACCTGCCGGTGTCGTACGACCAGCCCGCGCTCACCCGGGCGGCGATCGGGGAGGCGCTGGAAGCCGGGTTCGGCCATGTGGTGCTCGGACTGTCGGCGCCGTTTCCGGCTGGGGTCGCGGAGTGGGTGGCGGAGGAGTTGATCGCGAAGGCGGGCTAGGCGGTCTCGGCGGGCGGCCGGCTGTCCTTGCCGCTGCCGGACGGGCGAAGCCCCCGCCTTCCGGTGGTCGACCGGAGGGGAGCCGCCGTGCCAAGATGACGCGCCTGAACGAGAAGGGGGCTCGGCAGTGGTGCTTGAGCAGGACGTGAACACGGCGGGACGGGTCCGGCGGGTGGCGCTCGCCAGCGCGATCGGGACGACGATCGAGTGGTACGACTACTTCGCCTACAGCACGGCGACCGCCTTGGTTTTCAACAAGCTCTTCTTCCCGTCGCTGTCCCCGTCGTCCGGCACGCTCGCCGCGTTCGCGACGCTCGGCGTCGGGTTCGTCGCGCGGCCGCTGGGCGGGATCGTCTGGGGCCACTTCGGCGATCGGGTGGGGCGCAAGGCGATGCTGGTCGCGTCGCTGGTGCTGATGGGGCTCGCGACCGCGGGTGTCGGGGCGTTGCCGACGTACCACCAGGCGGGCGTGATCGCGCCGATCCTGCTCGTCGTTCTCCGTGTGCTGCAAGGGATTTCGGCGGGCGGCGAGTGGGGCGGCGCGGCGCTGATGGCGGTCGAGCACGCTCCGGAAGGCAAACGCGGGCGGTACGGATCTTTCTCGCAGATCGGCGTCCCGGCCGGGCTGATCCTGGCGCAGCTGGTGTTCTTCCTGGTCAACAACTCGCTGTCGCCGGATCAGTTCCGGTCCTGGGGCTGGCGGATCCCGTTCCTGGTCAGCCTCGTGCTGGTGGCGGTCGGGCTGGTGATCCGGCTGCGCGTGGAGGAAAGCCCGGTGTTCGCGAAGCTGCGCAGCACCGGCGAGCGCAGCAAGCTGCCGATCGTGGAGGTGCTGCGTGCGCGGCCGAAGCAGGTGCTCGCCGCGGCGGTCAGCTTCATCGCCAACACCGCGCTCGGCTACATCTTTTTCGCCTACCTGCTGTCGTACGGTACTTCGGTGCTGAAGCTGTCCAGCACGACGATGCTCGTCGTGGTGATCGTCGGCAGCGTGGTGTGGCTGGCGAGCATCGTCGCGGCGGCGATCTGGTCGGACTCGGTCGGGCGGAAACCGGTCTATCTGGCGGGTTCCGTGCTGCTGGTGGTCTGGTCGATCCCGTTCTTCCTGCTCGTGGACACCGCGAAACCGTGGCTGCTGATCGTCGCGGTGGTGGTGCTGAACATCGGGCTCGGCGCGACCTACGGGCCGCAGTCGGCGTTGTTCTCGGAGCTGTTCGAATCCCGGTTCCGCTACAGCGGATCGTCGTTCGCCTATGCCGTCGGTGCGGTGCTGGGCGGCGGGTTCGCCCCGCTGATCGCGGCCTCGCTGCAGAGCTCGACCGGGACGTCGTTGTCCGTTTCGCTGTACATGGTGGGCGTCGGCGTGCTCAGTCTCCTCGCCGTGCTGGCGTTCCCGCGCAAGCCGCTCGTGGCGGTCACAGGAGAGTGAGCGGCACCGCGTCCGCCATCCGCTGGTATCCGGCGTCGCTCGGGTGCAGGTGGTCGCCGGAGTCGTAGGCGGGGAGCATCGCGAGCGGATCGGCGGGATCGCGGACGGCCGCGTCGAAGTCGACGACGCCGTCGTAGATCCCGCTGGTCCGGATGAAGGTGTTCACGGCCTGCCGGGTTTTCTCCAGCGTCGCGTCGTAGACCTTCCAGCCCTTGAACGGCGTCAGCGTGCCGCCGATGACCCGGATGCCCTGCGCCTTGGCCTGCGCGACGATCTGCCGCAGCGCGGAGACGATCATCGCCGGATCGGTCTGGTGCGGGTTCTGCTGGATGTCGTTGATGCCCTCCAGCACGATCAGCGTGCGGACGTCGCCGCTGGTCAGCACGTCGTCGGCGAGCCGGGCGAGCGCGTTGCGGCCTGAGGTGCCGCCGTCGAGCAGCAGCCGGTTGCCGCTGATCCCCGCGTTGAGCACGCCGAGCTGTCCGTGCAGCCGGTCGCTCAGCTTGTCCGGCCAGCGCCGGTTCGCGCCCGGGGTGGAGTGCGAGCCGTCGGTGATCGAATCGCCGAGCGTCACGACGGTGCCGCGCGCCGGTCCGCGGACGTCGACCTCGCTGACGTAGTGCCACACCGCGGTTTGCTCGGTGAACGACGCGCCGGATTCCTCGCCCGCGAAATCGCCGGCGCGGGTGAAGTACGACGTTTGCTGGGCGAGCGGATGGTAAGTGACCGGGCCGGAGGGCGTGGGCACGTAGGTGGTCACCAGCAGGTTCGCGTCGGCCGGGACGCGCAGCCACGCCGGGTCGCTCAGCACCTCGGCTCCGGGCGGAACGACCACTGTGGACTGTCCGCCGAACGTCAGCGTGCGCATGGTGCCGCTGGCGGCGCGCGGCCCGTCGGCGGCGACGGCGAGCGTCACGTGGCCGAAGGCGAGCGGCGCGGTGCCGAAGGTGTTGGAAAGCCTTACCCTGGCCTGGTTTCCGCCCGCGCTGGTGTGCACGACGTTGCGGATCGAGTAGTTCGGATACCCCTGCGGCGTGTTCGCCACGGCGGCCGCGGGTGCCGCCGCCCACGTGCCCACCCAGCCGTGCGCGGCCAGGTCGCCCTCGGCACTGCTCGACGCGGTGACCGCGCTCAGCGTGAGCACGGCGGCCGTGGCAAGAGTCAGGATCCGTTTCATGGAGACACTGTGCGCGCGCCCGCACGGCCAGGCATCCGCGGTCCCGGCCATCGGGTCGACAAAAAACCGGACAGGTTCTGCCTCCGGACGGGGGATACGACGGTGGTGTGCGGGCCGCGACGGGGAGACCATGGAGTGATGACAGACTCACAGTGGGTATCGCTATCCGGAAGCCTGCGTCCCGCGCTGTCCGAGGCCGAGGTGCTCGGCCCGCTCGACGCGGACGCCACCGTCACCGCGACCGTCGTGCTGCGGCGGCGCGCCGATCTGGACGTCGCCGCGCTGAGCGAGCCGCTCGCTCCCGCGGACTTCGCCGAGCGCTACGGGGCCACCGCCGACGATCTCGACCTGGTGCGCACCGTCCTCACCGACGCCGGCCTCACCGTCACCGACGCGCACGCCGGCTCGCGCCGCGTCTCGGTCCGCGGCCCGGCGCGCGCGATGACTGCCGCGTTCAAGACCGAACTGAACCGGGTCCGCCACGGCGAGACCGGCGAATTCGCCGCACGCAGCGGGGAACTGGAACTGCCCGCCGCGCTCGGGGACGTCGTGGTCGCCGTGCTCGGCCTCGACGAGCGGCCACAGGCGCGGGCGCAGTTCCGACTGCACAAGCAAGCCGCCGCGAAGGGGTACACGCCGGATCAGGTCGGGCAGCTCTACGGGTTCCCGGCCGACGCCGACGGCACCGGCCAGACCGTCTCGGTGATCGAACTCGGCGGCGGCTACAAGCCGGAAGACCTGAAGAAGTACTTCTCGGGCTTGAAGATCACCGAGCCGAAGATCACCGCGGCCGGGGTCGACGGCGGCAAGAACGCGCCGACCGGCGACCCGAATTCGGCCGACGGGGAAGTGCTGCTGGACGTCGAGGTGATCGGTGCGCTCGCGCCGGGAGCCGCGCAGATCGTGTACTTCGCGCCGAACACCGACCAGGGTTTCCTGGACGCGGTGAGCACCGCGGTGCACGCGACGCCGACCCCGGTCGCGGTCAGCATCAGCTGGGGCCAGTCCGAGGACCAGTGGACGCCGCAGGCCCGCACCGCGATGGACCAGGCGTTCGCCGACGCCGCCGCGCTCGGGGTGACGGTGTGCTGCGCGTCCGGCGACAACGGCAGCGCGGACGGGCAGACCGACGGCGCGCAGCACGTCGATTTCCCGGCGTCGAGCCCGCACGCGCTCGCCTGCGGCGGCACCAAGCTCGACGGCACCCCACCGTCCACAGTGAACTCCGAAACCGTCTGGAACACCTCCGGCGGCGGCGCGACCGGCGGCGGGGTGAGCGACGCTTTCGGAGTGCCGGACTTCCAGAAGGCCGCGGGCGTGCCCCCGCGAGCGGGCGACGGCAAGCCCGGCCGCGGCGTCCCGGACGTCGCTGGCAACGCGGATCCTTCGACGGGGTACCAGGTTCTCGTCGACGGACAGCAGATCGTGGTCGGCGGCACGAGCGCGGTTGCGCCGTTGTGGTCGGCGCTGCTGGCCAGGCTGGCGCAGCTGTCCGGGCGCGGATTCGGGCTGGTGCACAGCAAGCTGTACGCCGGGGTCGGCGCGGGCAAGGCGCAGCCGGGGTTCCGCGACATCACCGAAGGCGGCAACGGCGCGTACTCGGCCGCCGCCGGATGGGACGCGTGCACCGGGCTCGGGGTGCCCGACGGTGCGGCGCTGCACCAGGTTCTCGGCGGCAAGAAGTCCTGAGTGGACAGTCAGGCGCCGAATTCCTTCTGAATTCTCGGAAGGACCTCGGCGCCGAGCAGTTCGATCGCCTTCATGACCTTGCGGTGCGGCACGCCGGACCAGTCCATCTGCATGGCGTAGCGGTCGGCCCCGGTGAGTTTCCCGACGGCGATCAGCCGGTCGGCGACCTCGTCGGGGCTGCCGACGAACAGCGCCGTGGCGTCCCGCGTGTACTCGTCGTACTCCGCGCGGGTCGGGATCTGCCAGCCGCGGGCCCGCGCGCCGTACTTCATCGTTTCCAGCCAGTACGGGTAGAAACTCTCCTTGGCGTCCTGCGAATTCTCCGCGACGAGACCGATCGCGCTCATCGTGACGTGCAGGTCGCCGGGGGAGTGCTCGCCCGCTTCGCCCGCCCGCCGGTAGAGGTCCACGAGCGGCGCGAACCGCTCCGGCTCGCCGCCGATCACCGCGTACACCACGGGCAGGCCGAGCAGCCCGGCGCGCACCGACGACTCCGGATGCCCGCCGGTGCCGACCGAAATCCGCAGCCGCCGTCCGTACGGGCGCGGGTAGACGTGCGCGTCGGTGAGCGGCGGGCGGAACCGGCCGGACCAGGTGATCGGGTCCTCTCGGTCGAGCCGCAGCAGCAGGGCCAGCTTCTCCTCGAACAGCTCGTCGTACTCGGCGAGGTCGGCTCCGAACAGCGGGAACGACTCGGTGAACGAACCCCGCCCGGCGAGCAGTTCCGCACGGCCGCGGCTGAGCTGGTCCAGCGTCGTGAACTGCTGGTACACCCGCACCGGGTCCTCGGTGGACAGCACGGTGACCGCGCTGGAGAGCGTGATGCGCTCGGTGACGCTCGCCGCGGCGGCCAGCACGGTCGCCGGGTTCGAGATCGCGAACTGTTCCAGATGGTGCTCGCCGAGGCCGTAGAACCCGAGGCCGAGCTCGTCGGCGAGCCGGATCCGCTCCAGCGTTTCGGCCAGCCGCCGCGCGACCGGGACCTGCGCGCCGGTCACCGGGTCGGCGGGCCGGTCGCCGAAACTGTAGATGCCGAGTTCCATCGCTTCACTTCCTCGTCGTCGCCCGCCGACGATACCGGTTGTTGACGTGTCATCGGTGCAACCTTCCGGCCCGCTCGCCCGTAGAGCACAGTGGAACGCACGGCGGGAGCGGACGGATGCGCGGGAAGATCGTCGCGATGGTGCTGGCCGGGACGGCCGCGGTCGCGGCCGGGTGCGCCGCGCAGGCGGAGCCGGAGGCGCAGGCGGCCGGGCAGCCGCTGGCGCCGTCGCCGGAGCTGCCCGTGCCGAGGGTCGCGCACACCCCGCCGCGCCCGCCGTGCTCAGTGGACACCGGCGCGTGCGCCAGCCTCTCGCTGCGGCGGGCGTGGCTGCTGGAGAAGGGCGCGGTGGTGCGTTCGGTCCCGATGCAACCGGGCGCCCCCGGCCAGCCGACTCCGACCGGGACGTTCAAGGTGGCGTGGAAGGACCGCGTGCACCGCAGCGACGAGTACGGCGACGACATGCCGAACTCGGTCTTCTTCGCCGCGGGCGGCATCGCCTTCCACGCCGGGCCGCTCGACCGGCCGTCGCACGGCTGCATCCACCTGACCGAGGAGGATTCGGCGCTGTTCTTCGACCGGCTGCCGGTGGGGGCCGAGGTCGAGGTGCACGGCTGACCGGCGGGTCAGCCCGGCTGGCCGATGTTCACCATCCAGGAGATGCCGAACCGGTCGGTGCAGGCGCCGAATTCGTCGCCCCACATCTGCTTCTCCAGCGGAACCGTCACCGTTCCGCCGTCGGACAGCTTTTCCCAGCAGCCGCGCAGCAGGTCGCCGTCGTCGCCGCTGAGGCTGATCGAGATGTTCGTGCCCGGGTTGTGCTCCATGCCCGGCGGGACGTCGGAGGCCATGAGCGTGAACCCGTTGCCGCCCTCCAGCATCGCGTGCATGACGTTGTCCGCGTTGCCGGCCTCCGCAGGGGCACCGGCCTCCCCGTAGGTGTTCAGCGCCAGGTCGCCGCCGAATACGCCGTGGTAGTACTCCATCGCCTGGCGCGCGTTGCCCGCGAAGCTGATGTAGGGGTTGAGTCTCGAGGCCATCGGGCCCTCCTCAGGTACTGGACGGACTCGAATCGTCGCAGCTGCGAAGAGGTGCGGCAACGGGATCAAGCCCGGTCGGGCGACCCCCGTCGCGGGCATGCTCAGGGGTCGCCGGTGAGTTTGTCGCGCAGTTGTTCGAGGGTTTGCGACAGCAGCCGGGACACGTGCATCTGGGAGATCCCGACCTGTTCGGCGATCTGCGTCTGGGTGAGGCCGCCGAAGAATCGCATCACCAGGATCGCGCGCTCCCGCTTGGGCAGTTCGCGCAGCAGCGGCTGCAACGCCTCGTGGTTCTCGATGTGCTCGATCTCCGGGTCGTCGCTGCCGAGCGTGTCGGCGAGCAGCAGCGGTTCGGCGTCGTCGTGCACCGGCTTGTCGACGGACAAGGTCTGGTACGCGTGGCCCGCGACGAGTCCTTCGTGGACCTCGGACAGCTCCAGGCCGAGGTGCTCGGCGAGCTCGGTGGGCGTCGGCGCGCGGCCGAGCGTCTGCGACAGGGTGGCCGAACCGCGGCTGAGCGCGAGGTGCAGTTCCTTGAGCCGCCGCGGCACGCGCACCGACCAGCCGGTGTCGCGGAAGTACCGGCGGATCTCGCCCATGATCGTCGGCACGGCGAAGGACAGGAAGTCCGGGCCACGGTCCGGGGTGAACCGGTCGATCGCGTTGATCAGTCCGATCCGGGCGACCTGGACCAGGTCCTCGCGGGGTTCGCCGCGCCCGGTGAACCGGGTGGCGATGTGCTCGGCGACCGGCAGGAATTCGGTGACGAGCTGTTCGCGCAGCCGCGGCCGCCGCCCGTCGTCGGCGGGCAGGGCGGCGAGCTCCTCGAACAGCGGCGCGGTGTGCGCGTATTCGTCGCGGTGGCGGGTGACCGGCTGCTGGTTCACCCGCTCCCCTCCCGGTGCAGATCGAGGTCGAGGGTGAGCGCGTACCCGTCTTCGGCGGGGTCCGGCACGCACCGCGCCGACACGTTCGCGGCCAGGGTGGTCAGCACGTGCCAGCCGAAACTTCGCTCGCTCGGCGGCTCGGGATGGCGCGTGCGGGTCTTGACGCCGAACCGGATCCCGTCGGGCGAGACGGTGAACTGGCAGGTCATCGCCGCGCCGGGGGCCGCCGTCGAGACGACCTGGGCGCACGCCTCGTCGACGGCCATCTTGGCGTCGGCGATCGCGTCGAGCCCGTAGTCGGCCCGCGCGGCGACAGCCTGCGCGAGCATGCGGACAAGCGGGATCTGGTACGTCTCCGCCGGAAGCCGCAGCTCGATCACCTCGTCGAGCAAACGGTCCACGGCTGGCATGCCGCCGCTGGCGCGGCCGCCGGGTCCCTCGTCGTTCATGGCCTTCGCATACCCAGGCGCGGCGCGATCGACACGTGCGGCGGGATTCCCGAATTGTGCGCAGGGGCACGTTTGCGGCCGCGTTCTCCCGGACCGCGGCGCCGGGCCGGGCGCTCCGGCGCGTGAATCTCCGGTGAGGCGGACGGCGATTTCGCGTGACAAACCGGCGGGCGTTGGGTAGTCAGCAGGGAGAACCTTTTCGGAAGCGGGGTGACCCCCATGGTGCAGGTGCGGGTGCAGGGGCTGGCCGTGGTGGCGCAGGAGTCGGCGCCGGTCGTGCTGCTGCGCGAGGAATCGGGCTCGCGCCGGTGGCTCGCCATCACCATCGGCGCGCCGGAAGCGCAGGAACTGGCCGCCGCGCAGGAACAGGTCGTGTCGGCGAGGCCGGGGACGGTCGAGCTGATCATCGAGGTGCTGGCGGCGCTGGGCCAGCGCGTGGAGCGGATCGAGATCACCCAGCTGCTGGACAGCATCTTCCACGCGGACCTCGTCCTGACCGGCGGCGTGCGGGTCTCGGCCCGCCCGAGCGACGCGATCGCGATCGGGCTGCGGACCCACGCCCCCCTGGAGGTCGCCGAAGCGGTGCTGGACGAGGCGGCGGTCGACGTGACTGTCGCGGCGGGGGACGAGGCGTCGCTCGGCTCGGCGCTCGAGGCCGCGGCGGATCTGGAGGAACCGGCGGAGGCCGCCGAGGACGAGATCCGGCGGTTCCGGGATTTGCTGGACGACGTGAGTCCGGAGGATTTCCGGGATCCGGACGCCTGATCGCGGTCCGTGGGGAGAAGGTGCGGCGAGGCTCCGTGGAACACGGTTTGTCGCCGGGATTGCCTTGTGTGGCCAGTGAAGTCATGGGTGATGCCGCTGTGGGGCGGTTGGGCAGGAGACTGCGGCTCTTGGCTGCCGGGGCAGGCCTCGGCAGCGGCAGGTTCGCCGCGGCGGGATGAATTCCGCTTCGGCCCCCGGGGTGCGGTTGTGCTCAAGCTCGCGCCGCCTGCGCGGTGTCTGATGTAGTTCTCGGCGTCCTGGGTGTCCTCAGTGGACGGTCAAGCTTTCTCGGCCGGTCGGGGCAGCGGGATCTCGGTGAGCCCCTCGGCGGCGCCGGAGCGTGCGCAGTCCAGGGGGAAGAGCGAGAGCAAACGCCGGACCGTGGGCGCGGTGCCCGGGTCGACGTAGAAATCGGTCTCCGCCCCCGCGGCGAGCAGCTTCAGCCGGATCAGGACGCGAAGCCCGGCGACGCCGAGGAAGGTCGTGCGGCGAAGGTCGACGATCACCAGGCTGACCGTGCTGCGCAGCCTGGACTCGACAACCTCGGCCAGCCGAGGCGCGGTAGCGAGGTCAACCTCCCCGGCGACCTCGACGACGGCCGTCCCCGGCGCGGGGTGGCGGACGCGCAGCCGGAGCATCCCCGTCGGATCCGGCGGGGGAAGAGCGGTCAGTCGGGCACTGTGCGCGGCGGTCATCACGGCACTCTCTCTGAGCCGCGCACAGGGCTGCGGCGGAATGCCGGACCGGCCGGCCCCGGGCATCCCGGCGCGCGGGACGAATCACGGTGGCTGGAGGCTCAACCACCCTCCACGGTAGCTCCCCTCCGCCGCACAGGGAAGCCGCCGAAGGGGGACGGACGGCAACCGGTCGCCCTGCGAGCACGGCCGCCGCAGGTCGGGACGGTAAGGGCCGGGCGGTTGTTGAACGATCGGACGACCGCGGGGGAGGCCGACGCTGCGCGCGCCGAAAACGGGGCCGGTGAAGGGCAATCCGGTTGGGTTGGTGCGTTGTGCTGGCGGGTGGGGGAGGTCTGGCGCAGTGGGGTGGGGGAGGTGCGGGTGAGGGGCGATCCGGTTGGGTCGGGGCGCACGCTCCGCGTGCAAGAGTTCAGCTGGCGGGCGGGCGAGGTCTGTGGCGGCGGGATGGGGGAGGCGGCTGGGAGAGGCACCAGTCGAGGGCGGTCCGGTCGGGTTGAGGCGTTTGGGTGCGGTGGGGGCGGTGGCTGGGAGAGGTGCGGGCGAAGGGCGGTCCGGTCGGGTCGGGACGTTCTGCTGGCTGGTGGGGGGAGGTCTGTTGCGGTGGGGTGCGGACGAGGCTGGGAGAAGCGCGGTGGAGGGCGGTCGGTCGGGGTCAGGGCGGTCTGCTGGCGGGCGGGCGACGTCTGTGGCGGCGGGATGAGGGAGGTGGCTGGGAACGGAACCGGGAAGAACATTCCGGCCGTCGCGAGGGGTCGGAGATCCCTTGCGTGGGATAGCGGCGGCAGCCGTGAGGACAGACGAAGAACAATCCGGCCGGGCGGGGCGTGCACCTCGCTGGCGGCGGAGATCCGTTGCGCGGGAAGGCCGTGGCCGTCGGGAGAGGCGCTCGTGCTGGCCTCCTCCAGCTTCGACAGCGAGAACGGCGCGGCTTCCGAAATCCCCCGATCGAACCCCGTCTAGCCCCCGATCCGAGGCGGCCCGGCGTCCACGACGGTCAGCGAGAGCTCCAGCCGGTCGAAGTGGATCAGCGATTCCATCCACCACGTCATCCCCGCCTCGGCGAGCGCCGCGAGATCCACTTCGCTCGGGTCTTCCCATGCCGGGCTGGCGTTGCCGGAGACCGCGACGTCGTAAGGGCGGTCCGTTGGCCGGACTTGGGCGACCAGGCTGGCCAACGCCGAGGGCGAGGGCGGCTGAGGGCCCGGGTCCGGGAAGATCCCGTCGCTCGCGGCGGCACGTTCCAAGACTCGCGGGTGCCGCGTCGTGCTGCCTGTCCACACCGGAATGCGATAGGGCTCCGGATCGGCGGCGTCCAGGCTCACCTGGTAGTGCGGGCCCCGGTGCTCAACGGCCTTCCCTGCCCACATTGCGCGGACGATCTCCAGCGCCTCGTCGGTCCGGGACGACAAAGCGCCGGGCGAGGACGGATCGCCGAAGCGGCTGAAGTCGCCCGTTTCGTCGGAGCCGATGCCGGTTCCCAGGATCAATCGCCCGCGCGAGAGGCGTGCGACGGTGGCGGCTTGGCGGGCCAGCACCCACGGACGGCGGCGGCTCGGCGGCGTGACCATCGGGCCCAGCAGCACCCGGCTCGTCGCCTGCGCCATCGCGGCCAGGGTGGTCCAGGTGTCCGCGATCGGCGGCATCGCGGGCACCACGTGGTCCCACAGGAACACGCCGTCCCAGCCGGCGGCTTCGGCCCGGACTGCCAGGTCGACCAACGCCTCCGGGTCGCCGAGCGGGCCGAACGGCGGCAGGTAGAGGCCGTAGCGAACGTGGTCTGACATGGAGATCCCCCTCCGGATCGGTCGAACCCGACCGTACCGGGACGCACCGACAAAAAAGGGCCCGAGATCTTCTTCCGGCCTCCGCCGTTCGGACGTTGCCGGGTAACGGGACCCTAGGTTACGGTGACCTATGTGTGGATCGACGTGCTCCTGCTCGCGAAGCTCGCCGAGCGGCCGTGGCACGGGTACGAGCTGCGCAAGCAGGTCGAGGAATCCAGCGGTCGCGCGCTGTCGAACAACTCGCTCTACCCGGCGCTGCGACGGTTCGCCGAAGCGGGCGCGGTGACCCGGACCGCCGAGCCGCAGGAGGGGCGGCCGCCGCGGCACGTTTACACGATCACCGACGTCGGGCGGGAGCTGCTGCACGATCTGCTCGCCGACCTGCCGCCGGAGCTGGCGGGCGATCCGGCCGAGTTTCTGGCGCGGCTGGCGGGATTCGGCAGGCTCGCCCCGGAGGAACGGCTGCGGGTGCTGGACGCCAGGGAGACCGCTGTCGCGGCGCAGCGGGACCGGATCGCGAAGCTCGGCGCGGGGCAGACCGACCCGTGGAGCAGGCTCGTGCTGGCCGAGGTCCAGCGCCGCGCGGAGAACGAACAGGACTGGCTCGCGTCGTTGCGCACGCGGGCGGGCTGACCGAGGAGGATCCCGAATGTCGACCCCAACCAAGCTGCCTTTCGCCAGGCCGAACGTCCTGGACATCGCGCCGCTGTACGAAGTCCTGCGCCGCGAAGGCCCGATCGTCCCGGTGACGACTCCGGCGGGCGACCCGGCCTGGCTCGTCACCGCCTACGAGCAGGCGCGGGAAGTGTTCGCGGACAACCGGTTCGGCCGTTCGCACCCGCATCCCGAGGACGCCTCGGCCGTCTCCGACGCCGCGGTGCTGAACGGGCCGCAGGGCGATTTCGAGACCGAGCAAGAGGAACACGCCCGGCTGCGCCGCCTGCTGGTCCCGGCGTTCTCGGCGAACCGGATGCGCCGGCTCGGCAGCCGGATCCAGGAACTCGCGGACCGGTGCCTCGACGGGATGGAGGCCGCGGGCTCGCCGGCGAATCTGCACGAGCATTTGTCGTTTCCCTTGCCCGTGCTGGTGATCTGCGAACTCCTCGGCGTCCCGTACGAGGACCGCGAGAAGTTCCGCGACCTCTCCGACCGCATCGGCGTGCTCGACAGCGGCGGCGACGCCGAGGTGGCGATGACCGAGTTCACCGCCTACATGTCCGGCCTCGCCGACACGAAACGCGCGAACCCGGGCCAGGACGTGGTGTCGGACCTGGTCGCCGCGCAGGCCGACGACCCGACGTTCACCGACGACGACCTCGGCAGGCTCGCCGCGGGACTGCTCTTCGCCGGCCACGAGACCACGTCGAACCGGATCGACCTCGGCGTGCTGTTCCTGCTCACCGACCTCGCCCGCCGCGACGCGCTGGCCGCCGACCCCGAAGCGCGCGTGCACGCCACCGTCGAGGAAATCCTGCGGATGTCCGCGCCTGGCGGGCTCGGCTTGCTTCGGTACGCGCACGAGGATGTGGAAATCGGCGGCGTCCGCATCCCGCGCGGCGACGCGGTGATGATCTCGACCGCTTCAGCCAACCGTGACCCGTCGGTGTTCGCGGACGCGCACGAGTTCGACGCGGACCGCAAACCCAACTCCCACATCGCGTTCGGCTACGGCGGTTACTTCTGCATCGGGGCGAGCCTTGCGCGCACGGAGTTGCGCGTGGTGTTCACGACGTTGTTCCGCCGCTTCCCGAATCTGCGGCTCGCGGTGCCCGCCGACGAGCTGGAGGTGCGGGCGAACCGGCTGACGGGCGGGGTTTCGCAGGTGCCGGTGGTGTGGTGAGGGTCGTGCGTGGCTAACCAGCCGGTCCTGACCAGCCGGTGAGAACCGGCACGAACACTCACAAGGACTCGATCGTGGCAGTTCCGGTGTTGACGAACGGATGCGTGGCACTCACGGTGATCGTCCCGGGAGTGCCGCGCATCGACCGCACCCACACCGCCGCCGCGCCGCCGACGGCGCCGAAATCCAGGTAAGGGTCGCCGATCAGCACGCCGGGGCCCTTCACTGCGACGGCCAGCACCCCGCGGGCATGCGGACGCGGTGCGCCGTAACGGTCGAGCGAGCGCAGCGCGACCCGGGTGGTGTCCGCGCCGTCGGCGATGATCTGGTCGTCGTCGGCGGTCACCGCGATGGTGTCGTACGCCGGGTCCGCGCTGAATCGCCTGCGCAGCACGGTTTGCCCGCCGATCCGGCCTTCGATGGTCAACTCGGGGCGCGTCCGGCCGTTCACCCGCAGATCCACTGAGAACGGCGGGTACGCCAGGTGCGGGAACCGTGCGCGATCCGGCCGCACGGTGATCGGGCGCTTGCCCGCGACGGTGACCACCAGCACCTCGCAGTTAGACCAGATGATCGCGTCGCGGCCCGGTCCGCCCGGCGGCGAACCGGGGCCGAAATCCCAGTAGAAGGCCGGTTCGATCACCGCGCCGCGGGACGGATCCCGCTGGGCGCGGTAGAAAGCCGCGCCCAGTTTGGGGATGCGGAAGAAATCCATCACGCCGGGGTATTTCACGCCGCGATAGTGGTGATACCAGCCGGACGGATAGTCGAAACCGCACCAGCCGAGCAGGCCGCTGTACCGCGGATCGGACGCGGCGTGGTCGTGCACCCAGGCGTGCAGCATGCTCTGTTCCCGTTGCACCGCGAGGGAATCCGTCCGGCGGAAGTACGCTGAGCCGACGAGCGTGCCGATCGCTTCGCTGACCAGATAAGGAACTCCGCGTCGCGGCGGGCGCAGCGGGGGAGGAGAACCAGCCGGCCGCGGGCGGCTGTAGTCGTTGAAGGAGAACACCCCGCCGGCCGCTTTCACCGGGTACAGCGGCGAAACGTAGCCGCGTTCGCCCGCGACGGCACCGGTGCACGGCCGCATCGGGTCGAGTTCCGCGGCGAGCTGATCGGTCCTTCCGTACAGGGCGTATTGGCCGAGTGTCTCGTTCACCCGGGTGCCCCACACGATGATCGACGGATGGTTGCGGTCGCGGACGATCATGTCGTGCACGTCGCGCACCGCCAGCTCCTGCCACGCCGTGTCGCCGACGTGATCCCAGCCCGGCAGTTCCTCCCACACCAGCAGGCCGAGTTCGTCGCAGGCGTCGAGAAACGCCGTGGCCTGCGGATAATGCGAGCAGCGGACCATCGTGCAGTTCAGCTCTTCCTTCAGCAGCTGAGCGTCACGGCGCTGCACCCGATCCGGCATCGCGCCGCCGACGAACGGGTACCACTGGTGCCGGTTGAGCCCGAACAGCTTGAGCGGCTTCCCGTTCAGCCGGAAACCGTCCACAGTGAACTGGGCGTCGCGCAGCCCGGTGCGCACCGGGTACGTGTGCACTTTCCGGCCGTCGACGGCGAGCGTGACGAGGATGTCGCACAATACCGGGTCGTCGAGATCCCACAGCTGCACCGCGTCGAGGCCTTGCAGCGACACTGTGACCTCGGTGTTTCCCTTAGGGAGTCCGGTGAGATCGGTATAGGACGATGCCACCTCGGCACCGTGCTGGCTGAGCTCGGCGGTGAGCCGGACCGGGCCTTTGACCGCCTTCGCCGAATCCACCGTGCAGTGCAGCAGCACCTCGCGATTCGGCGTCAGCACGGCGATCTGCTGCGCGTACACATCGGACAGATAGGTCTGCGGCACGCCCGTGAGCTGGACGTCGCGGTACAGCCCGGCCGGCTGGTAGAAGTCGATGGCGGTCGGGTTCGGGAATTCCGGCAGATCCGGCGGCGTGTTCTGCTGCCAGCGCCCGTCGACGACCACCGCGAGCACGTTGTCCTTGTCGGTCAGCAGGCCAGTCACCTCGCAGCTCAGCGGCAGGTAACCGCCGCTGCGCATGGCGACGCGGCGGCCGTTGAGATACACCGTCGCGGCGCTGAGCACCCCGTCGAACCGCAGGAAAGCCCGGTTCCGGCGCAGCTGCGCGGGCGCGAGGAAATGCTGCCGGTACACCCAGACGCGCTGCCAGTCCGACGGCTCCCAGTCCTGCCAGGACAGCGGAACGACGCAGTGCGGCACCGAAACCAGCGCCATCTCGCCGTCGTCGAAGTCCGGATCGGTGCTGCCGGGCACGAACGGGCCGAAAAGCCAGTCCGCGCCGAACCCGTCCCGCGCCACCGGGGGCGCGGGACGGGAAAGCGCGGCGGCGAGCGCGCCCGAACCGGCGATCGCCGCGCCGGCCCCCAGCAGGAAACTTCGCCGGGGGTGCGCGGCGAACCAGGGGGCCCGCCCGGAAGGCTCGCCCGTCATCCCCGTCGGCGGGCAGTTCCGGGGCGGGGCGCGGACGGGCCGCCGGGAAGCGTCGCTGCCTGCATGGCGCGAGCTTACTTCCGCTCTTGTTCAGCAGAGGTCAGCTGCTCAGGCGAGGTCGGCGAGCCGGTCGACCTGGTCGGGATCGCCGCCGTAGCAGTACAGCATCACTTCGTCCGCGCCGAGATCGCGGTACGCGCGGATCGCGGCCCGGATGTCGTCGGCTGCGGTGAGCATGCCGCTCACCATCTGCTCCGCCATTCCGGTGAATTCGTAGTACGCGTACATCGCCTTTTTGGCTTCGTCCACGAGGGAATCCGGGCCGAGCGCGACGTTCACCTGCGCGACAAGGCGCGGCTCGCCCTTGCGGCCGAGCTCCTGCCAGTCGCGGCGCACAGTGTCGAACAACCCGCCCGCCCACGACGGCGGAGCGGCGGCGAGCAGGCCGTCGCCCCAGCGGGCGACGCGGGCCAGCGCCTTGGGTTTGAACGCGCCGATCAGGATTTCCGGACCGCCTTCGCGGGCGGGAGCCGGGCCGATCGGACCGGCTTCGGCGCTGTGCGGTTCGCCGGACCACAGCCGGGACAGGTCGGCGAGCTGCTGGTCGAAGCGGCGGCCGCGCTCGCGCAGCGGGGTGCCGGCGACGTGGTGGTCGTCCCCGCGGCCGCCGACGCCGAGGCCGAGCACGAACCGGCCGCCGCTCATCAGGTCGAGCGTGGCGGCCTGCTTGGCGAGCAGCGCCGTCTCGCGCAGCGGGGCGAGCAGGACCTCGGTCTGCAGCCGGACGCGGGTGGTCGCGCCGGCCAGCACGGCGAGCGCGGTGAGCGGTTCGGGATTGTGGTAGACGAGCCGGTCGAGCAGCCCGAGCGTGCTGAACGGGCCGGCGTCCGCGCGCCGCGCCCACTTGAGCAGGGCGGCGGGGTCGCTGATGGGCAGGCCAATGCCGATGGACATCGGGGAACCTCCGGGTAAACGGGTCGACAACAACAAAGGTTGCCGCCCGCTCCTGCGCCCGGGGTGTCTTCAGGCTGGCCGGTCCGTTCTGCGGCGTACTTCCGAGGACCGGCCCATCGGAGTGCTCGAAGCTTATCCAGCCGCCGTCGCGCCGGGCAACGAGATTTCCAGCATGGCCAGCAGCTCGGCGAGCGCGGGGCCGAGCGGCAGGTCGGCGCGCACCGCCGCGTGCTCGTCGCCGCGGGTCTGGCCGCGGTTGACGATCACGACGGGTTTGCCGGATTTCGCGGCCCGCCGGACGAATCGCAAGCCGGACATGACCGTGAGCGAAGAACCCAGCACCAGCACCGCGGCCGCCTCGTCGACCATCCGGTAGCACCGTTCCACGCGGGCGCGCGGCACGTTCTCGCCGAAGAACACCACGTCCGGTTTCAGCACACCGGAACAGCTCGCGCAGGGGACAGTGCGGAAGGTCTGGACGACGTCCTCGGCCAGTTCGACGTCGCCGTCCGGGTTGATCCGCGTTGCCACGGCGCCGAAATCCGGGTTGGCCGCGCGCAGCCGGTCGTCGAGCTCCTCGCGCGCGGAGGTGCGGCGGCAGTCGAGGCAGACGACGCGGTCGAGGTTGCCGTGCAGTTCGACCACGCCCGGGGTGCCGGCGGCGCGGTGCAGCCCGTCGACGTTCTGCGTGATGACGCCGGAGAGCCAGCCGCCCGCCCGCAGCGCGGAAACGGCGTGGTGCCCGACGTTCGGCGCGGCCCGCGCGATGGTGCGCCAGCCGAGGTGGCTGCGCGCCCAGTACCGCTGGCGGCCCGCCTCGCTGGCGACGAAATCGCCGTACGTCATGGGCGTGTGCCGGCGAAGGCTGCCGCTTTCGCCGCGGTAGTCAGGAATGCCGGATTCGGTGGAGAGGCCCGCGCCGCTCAGCACGAGCACCCGCCGCCCGGAGACGACCTCGGCCACGTCGGCGACCGTGCCCGTGCGCGGCAGCGGTTCTCCAGGTCCGGCCCAGGTCAGCGTCGGTCGCGTGCGCACGCCGCCAGTCTAATCTCCACCCGGCCGGGGAAAGGGCGATTGGTTTTCCGCGCGCTTGGGTACCAAAGGCACCATGTGGTTCGCGCTGGCTACGCCCGTGGTCGTGATGGTCGCCGCCGTGCTGATGGAATCCGTGGAGCGATATTGCGTGCGGACTCCCAGCGGGACGGTCCGGCGGCCGGTCGAACGGGCGGCGCTGCGGGAAGCGTCGATGCCGGTCGTAGCCGTCGGGGCGGCTCGGCTCAGGCAGCGGACCGCCTGAGCGCCCGCAGGCCGGAGGGGCCGGTGTTCTTGGGAGGAACACCGACCCTCCAGCCGGTGGGCGAGGCCCTCGCTCTCCCCGTCGGGGTGGGAGAGCGAGGGCCGCTTTACGTTTCGCGGGGCAACTGACCGCGCCGGTCAAGGGCGCTCGATGCGCCCCAGTTTCGCCTGGCCGAGGATCGGGTAGCCAGGCAACCCGATCAGGACAACGCCTTTCTTCGGCCGGCCGGCTACCCACAGGACCCCGGTCGTGCGGGCTGCGGCGACGAAGGGCGCTCCGGCGATCGACACCATGCGGGATCCTTCCGGCGTGGCGGCCCGGCAGGCGAGTTTCCGTCGGTCGCCGCCGTTTCTCATCGAGCCGGAGACGATCCGCAATGGGGTCCATTGGGTTGCCCGAAGCGCCCGCGGTGCGTGGATCAGCCAGTGGTGCAGGGATGCCGCTGACGTCCAGATGAGGGCGGCGGCCAGATAAAGCCCGAGAAACGTGGCGAGCCCGAGGAGTTCGTCGGATTGCCGGTAGGTGTGCAGCAGCAGCGGCGCGTAGGTGGCGCCCAGCCAGGCCGCCAGCGCGAGCCTCGTGACGGCGGCCGCGATTCTCCGGGGCTGGTAGAGCCGGACGATGAGGCGCAGCTGCGCGTTGTCGGTCGGACGCGGCACCGGAGGGGACACCGGATGCGCCGAGCCGGGCAGATCGTTGGCGCGCAGAACGGCCGTTGCCACTGAACCTGGCACCACGACCCCTGCACGGCCCGAAGGTTCGGGGCCAACCACCCAGACGTAACCCCGGCTGTTGATCAAGCCGTTGGCCGCTGGCGGGCCGACCCGGAACCACTGGTCGTCCGCCAGCCTCAGGTACAGCGCGCGCTTCGTGGCTCGGAGCATGTCGTCGTCCACGAGCACCTTGCGGAAGGGCAGACGGAAGGTGCTCCGGGCGAGCAACCAGAGCCTGGCAGCCGCGAAGGCAGGCGAACAGGACCACGGCACGTTTGCGCCGCGTATTCCGGTCCCCGCGCAGGTCCGGCGCGAACCATCGATCCTAGCTCGGCGGCTGACCCTGCTCCAGCTCGACGGCGACGACGCGGTCCGCCCCCGGCGGTGGTTCCTGTTCCGCTGTGCTCGCTCTGCTTAAGCGCCGCACAACCCTCGCCGGATGCCCGCGGATCTCACGTTTTGCACGCGCCGGTCGTCTGCTGGGCAGCAGAGAGAGGAAACGCAGATGAGCATTCGGCACATCGTCGTCGAGACCAGGCTGGGGCCGGTCGCGCTGATCGCCCAGGACGAGGCCGTCACCGGTTTGTACTTCGAGCGGCATGTCCGCCGGCCGGCTCGCGCGGCGTTCGGCCGGGAGACGGCGGTTTCCGCGGATCCGCTGCTCGGCGAGGCGGCCCGGCAGCTGCACGAGTACCTGGCGGGGGAACGCCGCGAGTTCGCTCTCCCGTTCGCCGCGGAAGGCGACGACTTCCAGCACTCCGTGTGGAACCTCGTGAAGACGATTCAGTGCGGCGAAACGTCGACCTACGGCCGGATCGCCGAGCAGCTGGGCGACCGGAGTCTCGCGTGGCAGGTCGGGCAGGCTCTCGGCGCGAACCCGTTGTGCGTTTTCGTGCCGTGCCATCGCGTCGTCGGTTCGACCGGCGCGCTCACCGGATACGCCGGCGGGCTGTCGCGCAAGCGGGCGTTGCTGGAGCACGAGCAGGCCCTGCTCACTGTGGGACGCTCGTCGTGACCGGCGATCTCACCCCAGCGACCGTGACCACGTCTTCGGCGGGATGGACATGCAGCAGCCTTTTGAACGCATAGTCGCGCGGCACGGCGCGACCGTGCTGCGCGTCTGCCGGGTCGTGCTCGGCCCGCACGACGCGGAAGACGCGTGGTCGGAGACGTTCCTGTCCGCGATGCGCGCCTATCCCGACTTGCCGGAGACGGCGAACGTCGAGGCGTGGCTGGTGACGATCGCGCACCGCAAAGCGATCGACGTGGCGCGCGCGACGAAGCGGAATCCGCTGCCGGTGGAGAAAATCCCCGAGGAACCGGCGCCACCGGGACTGTCCAATGCGGAGGACGGCGACCTGTGGGCCGCGGTGCGCGATCTGCCCGCGAAGCAGCGGCAGGCCGTCGCCTATCGCTACGTCGCCGGGCTGCGGTACGCCGAGATCGCGGAGATCCTCGGCGGTTCTGTCGACGCGGCGCGCAGAGCCGTCGCCGACGGGCTCAAGAACCTCAGAAAGAACCATCCGGGCGCGATCACGAAGGGAGCATCGTCATGAACGGCAACCGGAACGACGACGACCTGGTCGCGCTGGCGTCGACGCCCGTCGCGGCCGGTCTCCTGGACCGGCTCCACCGGCAACTGGAGCAGCAGGCCGAAGCGGCCGGTCTGGTCGACATCGCCTACACCACCGTCGACTCGCCGGTCGGCAAGCTGCTGCTCGCCGCGACCCCGGAGGGACTGGTCCGGGTCGCCTACGCCAGCGAGGACCACGACCAGGTGCTGGAAGCCCTCGGCCAGAAGCTGAGCCCGCGGATCCTGCGCGCGCCGAAGCGGCTGGACGAGGCCGCGCGCGAGATCGACGAGTACTTCGCCCGGAGCCGCCGGACGTTCGACCTACCGCTGGATCTGTCGCTGTCGCGCGGATTCCGGCGGCTCGTGCAGACGCATCTGCCGGAGATCGGCTACGGCGAGACCCGCAGCTACCGGGACATGGCCGAACTCGTCGGCAGCCCGAAGGCCGTTCGCGCGGTCGGCACGGCGTGCGCGACGAACCCGCTGCCGATCGTCGTCCCGTGCCATCGCGTGCTGCGTTCCGACGGCACGTACGGCGGATACATCGGCGGGACCGCGGCCAAGACCGCTCTGCTGAATCTGGAGGCCGCATGAGCACCCGGGACCGCTGGCGCGAGCGCGTCGAGTCGGGGGACTGGGCCGCGATCACCGCTGAAGTCAACGAGTACGGCGGTGCGCTGCTTCCGCAGTTGCTGTCCCCGGAGGAAACCGAGGAGATCAGGGGCCTGTACGGGCGGGACGAGCTGTTCCGCAGCACCGTCGACATGGGACGGCATCGCTTCGGCCGCGGCGAGTACCGGTACTTCCACGCGCCGTACCCGGAGCCGGTCGAGCGGCTCAAACAGGCGCTGTACCCGCGTCTTCTGCCGATCGCCCGTGACTGGTGGGCGAAGCTCGGCCGTCCCGCGCCCTGGCCGGACACGCTCGACGAGTGGCTCCGGATGTGCCACGACGCGGGCCAGCCGAAGTCGACCGCGATCCTGTTGCGCTACGCCGAGAAGGACTGGAATGCGCTGCACCGCGACCTGTACGGCGATCTGGTGTTCCCGCTGCAGGTCGTGATCAACCTCAACGAGCCGGGTGTGGACCACACCGGCGGCGAATTCCTGTTGCTGGAACAGCGTCCCCGCGCCCAGTCCCGGGGAACGGCCACCCTGCTGCCGCACGGGCACGGCTACCTGTTCACCACCCGCGACCGGCCGGTCGAATCCGCCAGGGGCTGGTCGGCCGCGCCGGTCCGGCACGGCGTGTCCGCCATCCGGTCGGGCGAACGGCACACCCTGGCCCTCGTCTTTCACGACGCGGCATGAACGAGGCGAAGAAGACCTACACCCTGCTCGGACCGGACGGCACGCCGTTCCGGTCCGCGGCCGAGGGGCGGTGGGGCGGCCACCGGGTTTCGAAGATCTACGGGCGGCTCGACTGCGCGTCCGCGCTGCGCGCGATCGCCGGCGGCGGCTATGTCCGGCACCGGGTCTTCTTCGCCGACGAGGCCACCGCCGTCGCGGCCGGCTACCGCCCCTGCGGATGCTGCTGCCAGGACCGGTACCGGAAATGGAAGACCTCCCTGGAGAACGGCGAACCATGGACACCCTGACCAGCCCGCTGCTGACCAGCCCCGCCAGGCACGACTCGGACCTGATCGCCGCCGAAGCCGAGATCGAGGCGATCGTCCGGCTCGCCCGCGGCCGCGGCGCCAGGGACGTCGCGATCGGCTCCGGCCGCACTGTTCGTGCAGTCGCCGCCGCACGTTCGATCGAATCCGCCTGGGACCGGGCAGGCGGCCGGACTCTCGCCACGATCACCTGGCCCGAGACCGGCGCGTCCTGGCTGCGCCCCGCGTCCCGATTCGCCGCGGCGGACCCCGATCTGTGGATCATGACCGGACCGGCGACCGGCTGGGCGCAAATGACCCGGCGGCTCCTGTGGTCCACGCGCTGGAGCCCGGACCGCACCCTGGCGACCGCCGGGATCGGCGATCCGCGCACCCTCGCCCTCGTCGGCCTCGCCAACCTGGACGGCCTCGCCGGAGTCACGGCGGCGGGCGCTTCGTGGCGGGTGACGCACGGATCGTGCTCCCGTGCCGCGGAGGACACTCGATGAGCACGCTTTTCCCGCCGATGTCCGGCGAACGCGACCGGCGGATTGTGGCCCCGGGGGCCGTCCACGTCCCGAATTGGCTGACCCTGGAACAACAATCCTGGCTCGCCGACCAGTTCCGCGAGTGGACGCGCGGTCCGGTCCCCCTCCGCGCCGCGAAGGTCCGCGGACACGAAATGTCGGTGCGCACAGTGTGCCTGGGCTGGCACTGGCAGCCGTACAAGTACACGCGCGACGCCACCGACGTGAACGGCGCCCAGGTTCTGCCGTTCCCGGACTGGATGACCCGCCTGGGCCGGCGCGCGCTGCGTGCGACCGGCCACGCTGACGCTGATTCTTACGCCCCAGACACCGCGCTGGTGAACTACTACGACGAGGCCGCCCGGCTGGGAATGCACCAGGACAAGGACGAGATCTCCCGCGCTCCGGTCGTCTCGCTGTCGATCGGGGACAGCTGCACTTTCCGGTTCGGCAACACCGAAAACCGCGGCAAGCCCTACACCGACGTCTGCCTGGCCTCCGGCGACCTGTTCGTGTTCGGCGGCGCCGCCCGGCTCGCCTATCACGGCGTCACTCGGGTACACCCGGGCACAGTCCCCGAAGGCTGCGGCGTTGACAGCGGCCGCATCAACATCACCATGCGCACCACCGGTCTCGAAGGATGAACGCATGACCCCGGACCCGAACGTCGTCGTCGGGGACGACGGACTCGCCCGCCCCGCGTGGGCCGCGGCCGACCCGCTGCTGCGCGACTACTACGACACCGAATGGGGCATGCCCGTCACCGACGAGCACGGCGTCTACGAGCGCATCAGCCTGGAAGGCTTCCAGGCGGGCCTGTCCTGGGCGACGATTCTCCGCAAACGCCCCGCTTTCCGCGCCGCGTTCGCCGACTTCGTCCCGGACACGGTCGCCGCGTTCGGCGACGCCGACGTCGAACTGCTGATGGCCGATGCCGGGATCGTCCGCAACCGGAAGAAAATCGAGGCGACCATCGCCAACGCCCGTGCCACTGTCGCGCTGCGAGAGGAAATGGGCCTCGCCAAACTGGTGTGGTCGTTCCGGCCGGAGGACACGCCCCGCCCCGTCCGGTTCGACGAGATCCCCACGAAGTCCGCCGAATCCGTTGCCCTGTCGAAAGAACTGCGGCGGCGCGGGTTCGCTTTCGTCGGGCCGACCACGATGTACGCGCTCATGGAGGCGATCGGCATCGTCGACACCCATCTGCTCGGCTCGCACCGGCGGGGCAGTTCGGGCATCTGGGCTGCCTGACTGCCCTGAGCTGGCATTCCCTGGCACCGCTATGTGCGGCTCCTTGCCGGGCACCCGGGCAAGGTGCGTGCCGAGACGGCCTTTGCCTGCAACGAGGTTGCTGGCCCGGCTGACTGTCCGGCATCGTGGACACGGTCCGGCAGTCGCCCGACCTCGACGCTGACCCCGCGGTCTCGCAACCGATGCCGGTGCTGCGGCCACTGGTCGAGCGCCGAGCGAACAACCCCGGCGGGGCGGTGGCGGCCCTGATTCCCGGATCCGATCTCACGATTCGTTGCTGCGACACGTCTTCCTAGTGTCGGGAACCAGAAGCCCGGCACTGCTGATCTCTGCGGATCAGCACGTCCGCGGCCGTCAACGCGCCCGGCGGCCGCGGACGCCGCGACTTCGAAACAGCGTGGAGGAAGGAACGACGAGCTAAGGTGCGGATACATCTGTGCGGGAAGGGATTTCCGTGCTGGTCACTTGTTCCGGACGGGTGGGCTGACGACGCGGCGACGAGTTGCCGCATCGTCGGCCGGGTACCTTGGGCCTATGGGGAACCTAACGGGACTCGGTGATGTCGACGCGGTGTTCTTCGACGTTCAGGGCACGTTGACTGATTTCGCTGCTCCGGTATCGGAGGCGCTCACTCAGGAGCTGCCGCGATTGACGGCGAGCCAGCGGGCGGAGGTGCTGGTGCGGTGGCGGCAATTCTGGACTGCGAACACATCCGGCACTCCGGATCGCCGATGGCGGTCGTCACGAGCGGTGTATTCGGACGGTCTTGCCGGAATCGCTCGCGACCTGGGATTCAAGGTCGACCCCAGTGCGCACGAGCGGCTTGTGCATGCCTGGACGCAGCAGCGGCCTTGGCCGGACACGGCAGCGGGCCTGGACAAGCTTCGGGATCAGGGCGTTGTCGTGTCGGCATTCTCCAACGTCGACACCGCCGTGATCGTCGATCTCGCCCGCCGGCACGGCTGGCACTGGGATCTCGTCCTGACCGCGGAGCTGGTAGGGCGGTTCAAAGCACACCCAGACATGTACCGGACTGCGATCGCCTCGGTGGCGACCGAACCGGCCCGGTGTGCTCTGGTCGCATCGCATCCGTACGACCTCGCCGCGGCCGCGGAAGCAGGAATGCGCACCGTGTACATCCACCGTCCAGGCGAGTTCGGCGGCGCCCTCATCCCGGAACGCCCGGCTCCTGGAATGTTCGATCTCGTCATTGACGCGGTGAGTGCGCTGGTGCCATAGCATCGGAGCTTCACGTCGTCGGATTTGGGATGATGAAGTCTGGACGCTGGAACGGCGGCAGGACCTGATGCAGCGATTGATCTGAAAATGAGGGTCCAACGGATCGGCTTGGTGGGCTGCCGTGCGGCGATGCGCAGTCGCTGCCAGTCACGACAACGCCAATCTTGAACGAAATAATCTTCGTCTGCCTGGCGGGGTGGGGCTGACCGGATCGGCGGTGGCCAACGTCGCCGCGCAGGCCATTTCCGGTGGGCTGTTCCTCCGCTCGCTGGCCAAGGAAAACGCGTTCGCCCGGCCGCACCTGCCGACGCTTCGGGCCCAGCTCGTGCTGGGCCGGGACCTGATGGTCCGGACGCTGGCCTTTCAGGTGTGCCTGATCTCGGCCACCGCCCGCACGTCCACTGCCGCGGTCGGTGCGCACCAGATCGTCTGGCAGCTGTGGATGGTTCTCACCCTGGTGCAGGATTCCCTTGCCATAGCGGCGCAATCCCTGGTCGGGGCGGCGCTGGGGGCGGGAAGCCGGCGCGCGGCGTCGTCGCTGGCCGGGCAGATGCCCGCTACGGCTGCGTGCTCTGCCTGGCCTTCCTGGCCGCGGAGCCGGTACTGCCGCCGGTGTTCACCGACGATCCCAGCGTCCTGGCCGAGATTCCGCACGCTTGGCGGTGCGTTGCACAACGGAGCGGCGATCCGGGCCCCGACGACGAATACGAAGCATGGACGGTGTCAGGGCCCGACGGATTCCTGGCCGTGCGTCAGGTTCGCTGCGGGTGGTCGAGTGCCAGCAGCATCGCCGCGGACCAGCTGAAGCCTCGTGAGTTCATCGGCGCTCCGGTGGCGGGGTTGTAGTTCTCCATCAGCGGCCCGTTGCCCAGCATGCCGGCCGCGTTCGAGCGCAGTTGGCCGGCCAGTGCCGCTGAGTCGGCGCCGTATCCGTAGCGCTGCAAGCCTTCCAAGGCGAAGTACGCGTGGTCCAGCCACACCGCGCCGCGCCAGTAGCCGGTCGGCTGGTAGTACGGCGAACTCGCCGCGGTGGTCGGGAACGGCACGCGGGTGTCGAATTCGTTGGGGGACAGGAGGTTCTTCCGCGCGGCTGCCGCCTGGCCGGGAGTGGCGACTCCGGCCCACAGGGGGATGACGCCTTCGATTCCCTTGCCGCGTGCGGTCAGCCGCCGGCCGGTGCCCAGTTCCGTGTCGTAGAACCAGCCGGTGGCCGGGTCGAACATGGTGCGCTGGACGGCCGCCGCGACGCTGGCCGCCGAGGCGCGGTAGGCCTGGGCTGCCCGGCGGTCGCCGAGCCGGTCGGCGATCTGCGCCAAGGTCTTCTTGTCCATCACCAGGTAGGAGTTGAGATCCACTGACTCCTGGGCGAGGGACGAGCCGACGACCTGTCCGGTCGGCGAGGTGTTGTCCACGACGGTGGCGCCGAGTTTCGCGTCGAAGCGCGGTGCGTTGTCCATGCCGCTTTCCCACGCCGCCGCCAGGCGTTTGTCCTCGGCGGTCGCGTTGGCGGGGTCGACGGTGGCGCCGTACTCGGCGAGGCCGTTGTGGTCGTGGTCGCGGTTGCGGTACCACCAGGCGTGGTAGGCGGCCAGCTTCGGGTACATCTCGCGCAGGAACCCGAGATCTCCGTTGCGCTGGTAGACCGACCAGACGGCCCAGGAGGCGAGCGGCGGTTTGGAGTTGCGCTCGTTCCAGTTGCCGCCGCCGTGGGCCGGGTCGTTGTAGAAGACGGCGTCCGGGATCATTCCGGCGTCCTGCGGCCGTGTCGCCGACGCCGCGGTCACCTGGTAGTCGAACATGGAACGGATCTGGGATTCGGCCAGCGCCGGATCGAACACGGCGGTGCCGACCGCCTGTTTCCAGGTGTCCCATGCCCACAGGCCGTTGAACCACTTGTTGGAGATCGCGGGCGTGATGCCGTCGTGCTTCAACGCGCCCGCCGCGCTGCGCCAGTTGGTGATCAGCGTTTCGGCCGACTTCACCGCGAGCCGCCGCCGGTCCGGTGGCACCCCGCGCGTGGCGGCGGCGACGTAGCCGCGCCAGCGAGCGTCGTCCTCGGTTGCGGTGCGCCACGGCTGAGCCAATGCGCGCCTCGCCGCCGGTGTGTCGGCAGCGGCCTCGGCGGGAGTGAAGGTGTAGGACTCGGTCCAGTTCAGCGTTCGCCGGCCGTGCGGGCCGAGCACCAGGGGAGCGTCGTTCTTGGTGGTGTACGTGTCGCCGGTGACCGTGGTGGTCACCGGGTCGGCGTGAGCGACCTGGAACCGTTCGGTGCCGTCGGTCAGGTAGTCGTTCGTTTCGCGCACCTTGGCGAAGCCGACCGCGACGCCGTCCTTGGTCGCGGAAAGCCGGGGAGCGTCGTGCTCAGGTCCGGCGTCCGGCCGCAGCAGCGTGCCGCTCCAGCCTGCACTGATCGACCGTGACCGGTGTCCGGCGTTCTCCACAGTGGCCTGGACCAGTGCGGTGCGGTTGCTGGCGTAGCGCAGTTCCATGACGACGCGCAGACCGTCGACCTCGAAGCTCTGCCGCAGCGCGCCGGGCAGCGAGCTGAATGACGGGTCGCGAGCGTCCGCGAGGTTGATCGGGTGCCCGGCTTCGCTCAGGTTGAGCCGGCTGAACCCGGCGCTCAGCCACCACGGGTACTCCTGCGCGAGGTACAGCGGCCCGGTGAACGCGCCGTAGGACGCGGTGTCGCCGGCCTTGGGCAGCGCGTAGGCGTGCCAAGCGCCGCGGTCGGCGAACACGTTGATGTCGCTGACATCGCCGCCCGCCGAGCCGGGGAGAGCCGACGTGGGCACGCCTTGCAGATCGAGCACGTCCGCATACGAGGAGGCGGCCTCGTTCCCGGAGGACTCGGACGCGACCGCGGGCGGTGGGGGAAGGACAGCGGCACCGACGGTGATCGCGGCGAGAGCTGTGCGCCAACGGAACATGAACACCTTCCTCAGCGAGGGAACCGACCCGTCCGAAGCACCGCGGCGCCTCGGACGGCAGCGGGCTCGCCAGCGACGGCTTCGACGTCAACGGGGCACGATATCGCTTGGCTGCCAGCAGGCCCGGACCGGACGTGATCTTGGCCAGGGGAGCAGGGGCCGAGGCGGGTCCTCTTTTGATGCCTGTCGAGGTCAGAGACCTTCCTTGCGCTACACCGTCTCCGCGCCCCTCCCGTGACCTGCGAGACCGGTCATGGGAGAGGCGACGGGGTGGCCCGGCCACGGTGTGGCGTAGGCCGGATCGCGGCCGGCACTGACGCGGGCGAACCTCAGCAGTTCCCGGATGATCCCGGCGTTCCCCATCGCCCAGCCCGTGCGAGGTTCCAGGACGCTGGGCGTCGCCCGGGGTTCGTGGTTGGACCAGCGAACGCCCGCGGCATCGGAGGTCGCGCGAACGGCGAGGTCGTCGACCAGCGTGGCGCTGAAGCCGGAGCGCTCCCGCTGTTCGACGTGCCGATCGCACGCCAGCGCGAGCACTCCGGCGGTGCCGCAGCACGAACCGTTGTTGTCCCAGAACCCTGGGCGGATCCGGCGCGGCAGGCCGGACTGGGTGACGGTGTGCCAGCACCGATCGGCGAGAGCGGCCCATGCCGGGTCGCCGGTGACCGCGCCGAGCAGCCGAAAGGCCTGTGCGTCGCCGGCGGGGCCGTTGCACCAGCCGTAGCTGTAGCGCTCGATCAGGTCCGGCCGGTGTTGCGGGTCGGAGTGCGGAACCAGGAAACCGTTCGGCCCGGCTTCGTCGCGTGCCACCACGTCAGCGGCACCGGCCAGCGCCAGGTCGATCAGATCGCGGCGGCCGGCGGCGCTCCCGATCGTGGCCAATGCGACAACGATGCCGAGCGTTCCGTGGGCCATGTGGTGCGATCGCGGCGGGCTTGGCCGCACCGCCCAGTTCACGCCGCCGGGAGTCGGATCGGCTGAGCGGAGATAAGGTTCGACGGCGAGGACGGCCAGGTCGAGATCGCCGCAGGACAATGCGCCCAAGCCGATGCCGGCGTTGCCCGCTAGCAGTTCGACCATGTCGCCCCACCGCTGCCCGTCGAAGCGGGAACGCACATGGCGCAGCGCGGTCTGTGCGGCGGTCGTCGCGGAGGTGTCGTTCAGCAGAGTGCCGACGGCGTGGAGAGCGAACGCCATACCGGTCAAGCCGAAGTAGAGCGAGCACGCCTTCTCGTGATCGACCGCGGCCGCGATGGCGCGCGCGCCTCGCTGGGCGGCGTCGCCGTAGCGGTCGTCGCCGAAGTGGCGCTGGGCTTCCAGCAATGCGAGCACGATTCCCGACGCTCCGCTGTAGAGGAAGGGGTCCACGTCGTCGTCGGTCGCGGTGGTCCCCCAGACCAGGCCCGCGTCGGTGGTCCGCGCGGCGCTCAGCAACCAGTCCAGCGCACCTGCGGCAAGGCCTTCGGCGATCGCGCCGCGCGAGGTGTCGAGTGGCTCGCTGTGCCCAGGTCGCATCGTTGCACATTAGCCTCGACTCGGCCCGGTCCCGTTGATCTTCCCGGACAATACGGACAAGTACGCTGCGCGCGTGAACATCGAATTGCTGTGGCTGATCGTCGCGCTGCTGGTCCTCGGAATCGTGCTCAGCACGGGCTGGGGTTCGAGCACCAGATCGCTCGAGCGCCGGATGACCCGGCTGGAGCGCAAGCTCGATCTGGTGCTCGGCCACCTCGGTGTCCAGGAACCGGACGGCGCGCTCGCCGCGGAACTGGAGCCGTTGCTGCGTGAGGGAAAGACGATCGCCGCGATCAAACGCTATCGCGAAGTCACCGGCGCCGGCCTGAAGGAAGCCAAAGACGCCGTGGACCGGATGAGCGGCAGCGTCCGGTGACCTCCGCTCGCTACCGGGCGGCGTCCTTGGTGAGCTGCCGGTACCAGTCGTCGTACGGGTGGTTGGTCGCCGGGTAGTTGACCAGCGGATCGGTGGCGAGGCCTGCGTTGTCGAAATCCCAGCCGCGGACGACGTGCCCGCTCTTGCGTGCGGCGACCAGGAACGCGGATTCCTTCGCCGGAGCCCCGTAGAACAGCCCGTCCTGGAGTTCGGCCGGGTCGCCCTGCTGGTATTCGTCGAACGCGACCTGCTGGTACTGCACCCGGCCGCCGCTGACGAGATCCGTGGAGTAGCGCAGGGTTTGCGCCGGTGTGGAACCGTCGGCGCCGGTGGTGACAGAGATCCGTCCCGCGTTCGCCTTGTCGTAACGAGGATCGGACGTTTTCGCGTTGCCGGTCCAGGTCACTGTGTCGCCGGAAAGCGTGCCGCGCCACTGCCAGTTCTGGTTGCTCGACTGGCTGCGGTGGATTTCGCGGAGCCCGCCGCCGGTGAACGCGACCGTCGGCAGCACCCCGTTGTCGTACTGGTGGCTCGCCGACCAGCTGATTTCGCCGTCCGCGCCGAGCTGTCCGGTGTGGTACCAGAGCGTGGTGGCGCTCTGCGACTGGTGCACCTCGACGATCCGGCCGGAGTCGTCGAGCGCGACCGCGGGCGTCTGGCCGCTGTCGTAACGGCCGTGGCGCTGCCAGCTGACGCGTCCGTCGGCGCCAAGCTGCCCGGTCCAGTACCAGAGCGCGCCGCCGCCGGAATCGTGCACCTCGACGACCTGGCCGCGGCTGTTGACCGCGACCGCCGGGTGGTACCCGACATCCCGGCGATACGCGGCGCGCGTGCCGCCGTCGCCCGAGAGCAGCGGGAGCACCTTGCCGCGCAAGGAATCCGTGGTCGCGCCGGTGCGGTAGGCGGCGGGGGAGAGCAGTCGCGGCCCGAACGCGGCACTCAGCTCGGCGTTGACCGCGCCGAGGTTTCCGGCGGCGAACGACTCGTTGTCGGTGAGGTCGTCCTTCAGGTCGAGCATGACGACGATCGGCGCCGCGTCCGGGTGCGCCGCGGACCAGGTGTTCACCACGGCGAGCCAGTCGCGAAGGCTGTCGGACGCCGGGTTGCCCGCGTGGTCGACGAGGTCGCCGGGCGAGCTGTGGCCGATGCCGTAGTCGCGGCGGGTGGCGTAGCCGTTGTCGTGGACGTCGAATTCGATGAACCGGACGCCCTGGTCGAGCTGGTAGGAGATGGCTCCCTTCGCGCCGTCGACGTTGCCGGAGTAGCTGTTGTGCGTCGCGGCGAAGATCGTGTCGGAGAAGGGCTGCGCGGCGTTCGCGGGCGCGGCGCCGAGCGCGGTGACAGCCGCGGCGGCGACCGCGATGGTGCGTAAACGGTGCATTCGGACCCCCAGGCCAGATGGACAACCGGCGAAATACAGGCGATCTTGGCAGAGATTCATGGCATCTTCTCCTGATGCGGGAAAACGACGAGGAAACGTTCGCCGAGCACGTGGCGGAGCTGCTGTCCGGTTTGCCCGGAGTCGAGGCGGTGGCGCTGGGCGGCTCGCGGGCGCGCGGAACCCACCGCCCGGACAGCGACTGGGACTGCGCGGTGTACTACCGCGGCGCCTTCGACCCGGACGACCTGCGCGCGCTCGGCCTGCCCGGCGAGGTGTCCGGCCTCGGCGAATGGGGCGGCGGGGTGTTCAACGGCGGCGCGTGGCTGACTGTCCAGGGGCGGCCGGTGGACGTGCACTACCGCGACCTGGACGTGGTCGAGCACGAGCTCGCGGAGGCGGAGAAAGGCCGGGTCCGCTGGGAGCCGCTGGCGTTCCACCTGGCCGGGATCCCGAGCTACCTGGTGGTGGCGGAGCTGGCGCTGAACCGGGTGCTGCGCGGGGAGCTGCCGCGGCCGGAGTACCCGGAACTGTTGCGGGAGAACGCGCCCAAGTTCTGGCGTGCTTCGGCGGCGCGGACTTTGGAGTACGCCAAGACGGCGTACGTGCGGCACGGGCGGGTCACGGAAACCGCGGCTTCGGTTGGCGTGGCGGCGATGCAGGCCGGGCACGGGGTGCTGGCCGCGCGCGGGGAGTGGGTGACGAACGAGAAAACCTTGCTGGAACGGGCGGGGTTGCGCGGGCTCGACGACGTGGTGACCGGGATGGGACACGACCTGGAGGGGGCGTTCGCGACGGCGTGCGCGTTGCTCGAGCGGGCAAGCGGGGCCGCGTAGCCCGGGAAAGCCTTGCGGCACAACCGTTCCCGCGTGCTGGTCCTTGCTGGGCGGGACGGCTCCGTTTCATTCCGCCGGTTACGGGTATATGACTTCAGCACGGCTGTGGCCGCCACGCCGTGGCGAGTCCGCGCGTGCTGAACGGAGGAACGCTTTATGCAGGAGTCCGAGCCGATCGCGAAGGATCCGGACAAGGGATACGTAGCGCTGCTCGGCTGGTCGCTCAACGCGGTCGAGGCGCTCGACCGGTTCGACCGGCGCTACGTCGTGGTCGCCCCGGACTGGGCAGAGAAGTACTGCGTCGAGCACGACATCCCGTACCTGCTGTGGAACTTCGAGCGGCTCAACGACCGTTCGATGGAGATCGCCGAAATCCTGCACGAGGAAGGCGTCGACGTCGCCATCCCGCTGTTCGAGGAGACCGTCGAATGGGCGGGGGCGATCAACTCGGTGCTGATGGACAACCCGCGCCTGTTCGGCCAGGCCATGCTGCTGCGGGACAAGGCGCTGATGAAGCGGCGCGCGCAGCTCGGCGGCATCCGGGTCGGGATCTTCGAGGAGGCGCACGCCCGCGACGACGTGGTCCGGTTCCTCAAGCGGGTCAACCAGACGCTGCTCAAGCTCGACGGCGACCCGAACGACCCGATCCACCTCAAGGCGTTCGACAAGGCGGGCTGCCTCGGCCACCGCGTCATCCGCACCCCGGACGAGATCGACTCGATCCCGGACGAGGAGTTCCCGGTCCTGATGGAGTCGCACCTGGACGGCTGGGAGTTCGCCGTCGAGGCGTGGATCCACGGCGGCAAGGTCAAGTTCCTGAACATCTCGGAGTACGTCACGCTCGGGTACTCGGTGTTCGTGCCGGCGACCCCGGAGCTGGAGCGGTACCGGCCGCAGATCACCGAGCAGATCGAGAAGCTCGTCAAGACCTTCGACATCGAGTTCGGCTTCGTGCACCCGGAGTACTTCGTCACCAGCGACGGCGAGATGTACTTCGGCGAGGTCGCCTACCGGCCGCCGGGGTTCAAGGTCTTCGAGCTGCTCGAACGGGCCTACGGCTTCAACGCCTACCAGGCGCTGGTCCTGTCCTTCGACCCGAAGACGACCGAGGAGGAGATCGACGCCTTCTTCCCGAGGGAGGTCGTCGACGCGACCGGCGTCGCGGGCTGCTTCGGCGTGTACCCGCGCCGCCGCGTGGTCAGCGAGTTGCGGATCCCGCAACAGACCGAGGACGACGACTACTACGAGTCGCACGACCTGACCGCGCCGCTGGAAGAGACGGTGACGAAGAGGACCGCGTTCGGCACGCACTGGGGTCTGCTGTACTTCTTCGGGGAAGATGCCTACCGGATGCGCGACCTGCTGAAGGAACAGGAAGAACTGGACTTCTACGTCTGACCCACGACGTGTCCGCCACCCCGACCGAAGGACGCACTTGGAGCCGAACGCCGACGTCACCGGCACGAATGCGACGCTGGCCAAACGCGTGGCGTCGCTGGACGACGCTGTAGCGGCGATGGCCGCGACCCGCGACTTCGGCAAGCACACGAAGCTGCGGCGGGTGCTGGAGGCGCTGCGGCGCGTGCTGCTCCAGCCGGACGGCGCGGCGGCGGTCCGGGCGCGGGCGCGGGCGCTGGAGGAGGCCGGGGTCTTCCAGGACACCGACTGGGACACCCCGGAGATCCTCATCCCCGCGCTGGTCGGCCCGGGCCTGCACAGCGGGAACACCGACACCGTGGTGATCGAGGCGACCAGCGAACTGCGGATGCTGGCGGTCGCGTGCGGCGACTACGAGCATCCGACGCTGTCGGCCGAGGACGCCCGCGTGTTCCTGTCGCAGGTGCTCGGGGCGAATCTGGAGCTGCTGTTCACCCCGCCCAGCGAGGCCGAGCGGACGAGGCAGGGCCGGACCGCGCAGCTGATCCGGGACCTGCTGCGGTACCTGGCCGACCAGATCGGCTACGACAGCATCCTGGACAAGGTGGTCGAGGAGATCTGGCGGATCCTGCGCCAGCGCCCGATCCAGGTCGACCAGGTCCGGTCGCTGATCACCCGGATCTCGATCTACCGCGGCGACCCGGACGTCGACCTCGGCGGGTCCTCGGTGCAGGGGCTCGACCGGCTCATCACCAGCCTGTTCGGGACCACCGAGGCCTGCCGCGAGGACCCGGGCGTCGACGTGTTCCGGTCCCGGCTCGAGGCGATGGACGCGGCGAGCCTGCAGTACGAGGCGGCCGGGTTCGCCCGGGCCATGCACGACACCGGCCTGGTGTCGCCGTATCACGCCGAACTGCTGCGGTACCTGGCGCACGAGAGCGACTACCTGCTCGGCGAGGCGCTCGGGTTGTCCGACGTGGGCCGGAACTGCCTGCTGCGCTATCACGACCTGGCCCACCGGCTGATCGAGGAGGCCGTGCACCCGCAGACCGCGCAGTGCGTCTACGGGCTCGCGCTGCTGCTCGACCGCGGCATTCTGTACGAGCCGCCGGTGGTGCCCGCGTTGTGGCGGCAGCTGGCGCTGGAGCTGTCGCCCGCCGCGCGGGAACGGCTGACGCTCGTGTTCGGCGACCAGCCGGGACCCGAGGCGCGGCTGCTCGCGGGCGTGCTCTCGATGCTGGGCCAGCCGCTCGGGGTCGGGCAGGGCGACAACCCGACCTGCCAGTCGGCGCGCGCGTTGTCGATGTGGGCCTACAACGACCCGGACTACCTGCTGCAGGTCGTGGTGTGGGCGGCGCGCGACGACGAGGTCGTCATGCACTTCGAGGGACAGCCGGTCTCGTCGAAGGAAAGCGGAGCCGGGCTGTCCGCCGAGTTGCCCGCCGACCTGGATCCGGTGTCGTCGCTGGTCGTGCCGCATCTCGACCGGATCTACGCGGAGATGGGCCGCCGCTGCGCCGACCGCCCCGGCGACCCGCACCGCTGGGTCAACCCCGAGTTCCACGGCTGGTGGGCGTCGCGGGGATTCCGGATCAACGTCGACGTCGCGACCGGCAAACTGGTCGACCCGGACGATTTCCTGCGGCAGTTCCACGCGAGCTACCACCCGGCCTACAACGGCGACCAGCCGCTGATCCACCCGCAGCCGGCCGGCATCGCGGTCACCGACAGCGCGGCCCGCTACGTCGGCTGGCACGCGATCACGATCCTGCGCACGGCCCCGGACCCCGAGGACGTCATGCGGGTGTACTTCTACAACCCGAACAACGACAGCGGCCAGGACTGGGGCGACGGCGTCGTGGTCTCGACCGCGGGCAACGGCGAGCGGTTCGGCGAGGCTTCGCTGCCGTTCGACCAGTTCGCGTCCCGGTTGTACATCTTCCATGTCGACCCGCGGGAGCACGGGGAGCCGGAGAAGGTGCCCGCCGAGGACGTCGAGCGGATTCTCGGTTACGTCGAGCGGAGCTGGGGAGCGGATCGGCTGCCTGCGGGGACTTTGCAGGCGGCTCGGCCGCGGACCTGAGGCGCGGTCAGCCGAGTGCGGTGTCGAGGGTGACTGCGGCGTCGATGAGTGCCAGGTGGGTGAAGGCTTGGGGGAAGTTGCCGAGTTGCTCGCCGGTGGGGGCGATTTCTTCGGCGTAGAGGCCGACGTGGTTGGCGTAGGTCAGCATTTTCTCGAACGCTGTGCGGGCTTCCTCCAGCCGTCCGGCGCGGGTCAGCGCGTCGACGTAATCGAAGCTGCACAACGAAAACGTGCCTTCCCCGCCGGCGAGCCCGTCCGGGGAAGTGACCGGGTCGTAGCGGTAGACCAGGCTGTCGGTGACCAGATCGGCCTTGATCGCGTCGAGCGTCGAGAGCCACAGCGGGTCCTTGGCCGGGAGGAAACCGGTGCGGGGCATGCGAAGCAGGGCCGCGTCCAGTTCGTCGCCGGTGTCGTGCTGGACGAAGGCGTTGCGCGTGCGGTGCCAGCTTCGGCTGAGGATCTGACTGTGGATGCTGTCGCGCTGCCAGGTCCAGTCCTCGACCGGGGCGGGGCGGCCGTGCGTGTCCGCCAGCCGGATGGCGCGGTCGAAGGCGACCCAGCTCATCAGGCGGCCGTAGGTGAAGCGTTTCCGGCCGCCGCGGGTTTCCCAGATGCCTTCCTCGGGCTGGTCCCAGTGGTCGCCGAGCCAGTCGAGCGCGGCGCGGAGTGCGGTCCAGCCCTGGTGCGGCAGTTCGAATCCCGCGCGGTCGGCGGCGTAGACGCTGTCGAGGGCTTCGCCGTAGATGTCGAGTTGCAACTGCCCGGACGCGGCGTTGCCGATCCGGACCGGGCTCGACCCGCGGTGCCCGGACCAGTGCGCGAGGCGTTCCTCCCGCAGGTCCGACGTGCCGTCCACCCGGTACAGGACGGCGAGCGGTCCGCTGGCCCCGCCGTCGCCTTCCCGGATGCGGTCGCCGAGCCAGTTCCCGAACCGGGCCGCCTCCTCGGCGAATCCGAGCGCCAGCAACGCCGAGACCGAGAACGACGCGTCGCGGACCCAGGTGTAGCGGTAGTCCCAGTTGCGTTCGCCGCCGATCTGCTCGGGCAGCCCGAGCGTGGGCGCGGCGACCAGCCCGCCGGTCGGGGCGTAGGTGAGCAGTTTGAGCGTGATCGCCGAACGGGCCACGATTTCCCGCCAGCGGCCGCGATAGGAGGAGCGGGCGAGCCAGCCGCGCCACCAGTCCACTGTGGACTCGAAAAGCGCGGTGAACTCGGCGACGCCGATCTCTCGCGGCGGCGCGTCGGCTCCGGTCTCGAGCACGACCCCGCGGACCTGGCCCGCGTCGAGAGCCACCCGCAGATGCACATCCTCGCCTTCGACGCGCGCGTCGGCGAGCTGCTCGTCGCCCGGCTCGCGAACCGCGTGCAGCACCAATGACATCCCGGGCGCGGTGAACACGGCTCCGTTCTTGACGAGCATCGCCCGGTGCGGACGGCGGCCGTAGTCGAAGCGGGGCGCGACCAGCAGGTCGAAGGTCATCCGGCCGCGGACGCAGCGCACGAGCCGGGCGATCCGGTGCCGCTTGACGGGCGCGTCGCCGCAAGGCGGCATGAAGTCGACGACCTCGCCGATGCCGTCCGGGCCGGAGAACCGGGTGATCAGCACCGCGGTGTCCGGGTGGTACATCTGCGAGCTCGCGCAGGCGCCCGCCGGGCGGATGCGGAACCGGCCGCCGCGTTCGTCGTCGAGCAGGGCGCCGAAGACCGACGCCGAATCGAACCGCGGCGCGCAGAACCAGTCGATCGACCCGTCGGTGGTCACCAGCGCGGCGGTCTGCAGGTCGCCGATCAGCGCGTGCTCGGCGATCGTGGTCTCGGTCATGGCTTTCTCCTTCGGGGCAACGGTTTCCTCGTCCGCACGGTCGCCGGAGCGGGCCGGGGCCGCCTCATCCGCGCGGGGTGAGGTGGCCCGGCCGCCGCCGCGCCACCGTGTGCGGCACCCGAGCAGGAAGGCCCGCCGATGATCGTGCTGCCCTTGGCCCTCGCCCAATTCGTCGCGAGTTACGCGGCCACCACCATGACCGTCGCCGTCAGCGCCGTCGCCGCGGATCTCGGCACCACCGTGCTCGGCGTGCAGACGGCGATCACGGTGTTCACGCTGACCATGGCGTCGCTGATGGTGCCGGGCAGCAAACTGAGCGACCTGCTGGGCCGCAAGCGGTGTTTCCTGACCGGCCTCGGCGTTTACGGCACCGGCGCGCTGCTGGCTTCGCTCGCGCACGGGCCGGGGATGCTGATTGTCGGCTACTCGCTGCTGGAAGGGATCGGCTCGGCGCTGATGATCCCGCCGATCTATATCCTGGTCACCGTGACCAGCCCGGACCTCGCGGCCCGTGCGCGAGCGTTGGGCGTGGTCAGCGGGGCAGGCGCGCTCGGTGCGGCGGCCGGTCCGCTGCTCGGCGGCCTGGTCACGACGTGGCTCGGCTGGCGCGCGTCGTTCCTGCTGCAGGTGTTGCTGGTCGGAGTCATCGTTCTGCTGGCCCTGCGCGTCGCCGAACCGCCCGCGCCGCCCCGCGAGAAGCGGTTCGACGTGGGCGGCGCGCTCCTGTCGGCGGCGGGGCTGTTCTTCGTCGTTTTCGGTGTCCTGCAATCAGGTTCGTACGGCTGGCTCGTTTCCCGGGCGGACTTCGCCGTCGCCGGGGTTGTGCTGATTCCGGCGGGAAGCGTCTCGCCGGTCTGGCTGTTCGCCGGAATCGGTGCGGTGCTCTTGGTCCTGTTCTTCGTCCACGTCCGCGCGCGCGAACGGGCCGGGCGGGAGCCGTTGGTGCCGTCAGGGCTTTTCCGCGACCGGACCACCGGGCTCGGTTTGGCGACCCAGCACGTGCAATGGCTCGTTCTGCAGGGCGCGTTCTTCGTGGTGGCTGTCTTTCTGCAGGAGGTCCGCGGCTGCGACGCGATCGAAACCGGGTTGCTGCTGACACCCGCGACGATCGGCATCCTCGCCGCTTCGGCCGCCGCGGGCCGGATGGCGCGGCGGCACTCGCAGCGGTGGCTGATCCGCGTCGGCTTCGTCTTCGCCGTCGCCGGATTGGTCCTCGTGCTTGTGCTGGTGCGCGCCGATTCGGGTGTGGCGAGCGCGGTGCCCGGGCTGTTCCTGCTTGGCGCCGGCGTCGGGATTATGCTCACGGCGTCGGCGAACCTGGTGCAGTCCCGCTTCCCGGATTCGGCCCAGGGGGACATTTCCGGGGTCTCGCGCAGTGTGTCCAACCTCGGCTCGTCGGTGGGGACCGCGCTGGCCGGTTCCGTTCTGGCCGGGACGCCGCACCTCGGAGACCGGTCCTTCGCGCTCGCCCTCGCGAACTTGGTTGTCGCGGCGGTGGCCGGTCTCGTCGCCGCGCTGTTCTTGCCTGCCGCGGAGTGAGTTGTCTCTTGTGGACGGTCCACGGCGGCGCACCGCGGCCACGATCACCCGCAGCACCACGCCGAGCACGACCAGGTCGGCGACCATCTGGAGGGTCACCAGCACTCGGGCCGTCGCGGAAACCGGGGCGATGTCGCCGAATCCGACGGAGCTGAACACCGTGACCGTGAAGTACAGCGCGTCGGTGCGCGTCAGGCCGGCGTTGAAAGATCCCCGGCCGAGTACGTAGTAGCCGTTCGCGAACAGCAGCAGGAACAACGGGACCACGAGCGCCAGCGCCTGGACGCCCTGCCCGGCCGGGAACGGCGAGCGCAGGATCATCCGCACCTCGCCGACGACCAGCAGCACCACGAGCGCGAGCCCGGCGACCAAGACAGCCAAGGTCCAGGGCCGCAACGGCTGGTCGACCGGGAGCAGGTAGTAGAGACAGACCAGCGCGGTGACCGTGAGCAGCGGCCGGAGCACCGCGAGGTGAACGAACCGCCACCGCCGAGACGCGGTCACGGCGCGAGCGCTTTCCGCATCAGGGTCTGGTATTCCGCGTCGGTGATGACGCCGTCGTCCAGCAGCCGTCGGGCTTCGGCGATCTGGGCCGCGCTCATAGTGTCCGATGTGGACACAGAGCGCACTCGCCGCCGGTCGCGCAGTCGCCGGCCCTCGATGCCGAAGTAGAGCAGGACGCCGAGGACCGGCAGCACGAGCATCAGCAGGGTCCAGCCCGCTTTGGCCCGGCCGGAGGCGTCGGAGCGGCGGTAAAGGTCGCCGATGGCCACGAACAACAGGCCGAACCACGCGGCCCAGCAGAAGAACATCAGCATCGTCGCCAACACGTTCAAGTATTCCGCGCTCGCCAAGGTCATGGACTTCTCCTCGCCGTCGATCGGGGGCCGCACGGGCCCGTGCCCGGCCCACCCGACCGGATCGCGGACGCGCCCGCCTCGCCCGCCGCGGGTGGGGCGGGCGCTATCCGGCGAAGTCGGGGACTTCCGCGTCGAGCAGTCCGTGTTCCTGCGCGATCGCGACCGCGTCCCGTCTGCTGCGGACGGCGAGCTTCGCGTAGATCCCGCGGACGTGCGTCTTGACGGTGTTGGGCGAGACGGTCAGGTCTTCGGCGATCTCGTCGATCGACCGCTGGGTCGGCAGCAGGCGCAGGACACTGCGCTCGCGTTCGGTCAGCGGCTCCGGCATCGGCGGGGTGCGCAGCCCGCGCCGCACCGCGAGGATTTCCCCGGCGAACCGTTCGCCGCTGCCGAGCGCGCCGAGCCTGCTGGTCAGGAACCCGACGAGATCGGGCGGGGCGAAGACGAACGGGAACCGGATCCCGGCGGGTTCGGCCGCGCGCAGGGCGTCGTCGAGGAGCCGGGCCGCTCGCTCAGGCGCCCCGGCGGCCAGCGCGGCCTGCACTCCGACCAGCGTCGCCTCGACGGCCGCCCACGGAAGCGTCATGGGCGCCTCGTCCTCCGCCAGGGAACGCAGCACGGAGCTCGCCCCGTGGTGACGGCCGAGCCGCAGCTGGGTCCGGGCGCGCACGAGCAGTTCCTCGCCGGAACCGGCGAGCGCGGGAGCAGCCCAGCGAACGGCTTCCTTGGCCTGGCCGGCAGCTCCCAGCCGCAGCGCCGCGCGGTGTTCGAGGACGGCGCACAGGACCGCGTGGCGGGCCGGGCAGGACCGGCCGGTACCGAGACGGCGGCGGGCCCGGCGCATCCGCCGCAGCCCGGAGTGCCAGCCGCCGAGCTCGAATTCGGCGGCACCGCGCAACGTTTCCGCGAGCAGCCGCAGGGCGCGGGCCGCTCGCGCGGGCGCGTCGCCGAGCAATTGCCCGACCCGTTTCGCGTGCGTGACACAGTCAGCGGGCTCGCCGCGCACCAGCGCGCCGTACGCCAGCAGGGCCGCTGCTTGCGCGCGCTGGAACGACTGCGGGGAATCCTGGCGCGGCTGCGCTGTCCCGACTCGGCGGGCGAGCCGGTCCATCGCCGGGTAATCGCCGTCGTGGCAGGCGATTTCGGCGAGCGCGGCGAGGCAATGGGCGACCGTGAACTCCTGCCCGAGCCTTTCCGCCGCGGCGAGGAGGTGTTCCAACGATCGTCGGGCTTCTTCGCGCTCGCCGCGGATTGCGAGTGCACCGGCCCGGTGCGCGGCGGCGAGACTGTCCAGCGCAGTCCCTTCGTCAATCTGTTCCGCCGCGCGCTCAGCGTGCGCCGGGGTGCGGTCGAGCTGGGCGAGCCGGGACTGTGCCAGCTGCCGCAGAACGGTCAGCTCCGCTGCCGGCTGGTCCGGCCACGCGGCGTCCGCCCAGGCGAGTTGGAGGGAGGCCGCTGAGGTCTCGGCGGCTTCGAGACTCAGCGAGGCCGAGATCAGCGCCGCCAGCGGATCGGCCGCGACCCGGCGGTCTTCCACCGCGGCGAGTGCCAGACGCAGAACCTGGTGCTCGCCAGCGAGAAACAGCGAAACGGCGTGTGCCCGCAGCAGTTCGCCGACCTGGCCCGGATCGCCCGCGTGGACGCTGTGCGGCAAGGCGGACGCGGGCCGGCCGTGCTCGGCGAACCAGCGCGCGGCCGTCGCGTGCAGCGACCGCGCACGGTCCGGAGCCCGCCGCTGCAGTTCCGCCCGCAGGTAGGTCCGCAGCAACGGCGTGACGCAGCGGTGCGGCGGGGTGCCGCCGGAGTCGACTGCCCGGACGGACGGCCCGCTCAATTCGTGGAGCATCGCCTCGGCGTCGGCCCGTCCGCACAGCACCGGAGCGAGCCCGGCCGGGACGTCGTCGCAGACGCTGATCGTCCGCAGCAGTTCCCGCTGCGCCGTCGAAAGCGGGGCGAGGACCTCGTCGGTCAGATAGGCGAGCGCGGCGCTGTCGCGTCCGGTGTCGAAGTCCCACAGGCTGCCGTGCCGGGACGCGGACGCCGCCGCCAGGCGCAGCCCGGCCGGCCAGCCGCCGGTTCGGTCGACCAGCGGCGCGACCTCGTCCCGGGGGATCGCCGCGTCGGCGGCGGCGAACAGCGTTTCGGCCTCCCCGGCGGTGAACCGCAGCCGCTCGGCTCCGATTTCGACCAGCCGGTCCGCGAGCCGGGCCCGGCCCAGCGGCAACGGCGGCTCCCGCCTGCTCGAAACCGCGAGGCACAGTCCGGCGGGCTGGTGGCGCACCAGCGTCCGCAACCCGCGCCACGGCTCGGGCGAGGTGATCTCGTGCGCGCTGTCCAGCACGAGCACGACGGGTTCGCTCAGCGTGTCGAGCGCGTCGGCGAGTTCGGCCAGGAACGCGAGATCGGTGCTCGGGGACTCGGGCACCGCGAGGAACCGCAACGGATCGCCGTCGGGGAACCGGCCGCAGCGGCCGAGCGCTTCGAGGACCGCGGACCAGAAAAGCCGGTCGTCGTTGTCGTCGGCGTCCGCGGACAGCCACGCGACCGCGCCGCGACCCCGGCGGCGCGCCCATTCGGCCAGCAGCACGGTCTTGCCGAATCCGGCCGGGGCCCCGACGAACACGAGGGCGGCCTCGGCCGCGCGGTCGAGGACCGCGAGCAGTCGCGGCCGCGACACGAGGTCCGCGGGAGGGCCGGGAACGGCGACTTTGGTTCTCGGCACTTGTCTTCGGAGCGAGACGTCGAGGCGTCGGCGCATGCGCAATTCTCCTTCGCGGTCGGTTCCGGGCGATTCCGGCGGATTGTGCCAGGCGCGAACAGCGGCTCATCCGCTGCGGGCGAGGAAAACGGCGTCCGGCGGCAGAATCGTGGGGCGGGTGAAAATACGCGGCAATTCCTCGGCGGGCGGCCGTCCGCGATTCGGCTGCACGCAGTTCTTCTGGCTCGGGCCGGGCGAGGTCGTGGTGCTCGACCTGGTGCGGACGGGCTCGCTCAGCGCCGGGACAGCGGTGCTCGGGCTGACCGTGGCGCTCGCCTCGCTGGTCTCGCCCGCCCGGGTCCGGGCCGGCCTCCGCGCCGGTGCGGACCTGGTCGCGCGGCTGGTTTTCCTGCCGCCGCACGGCTGGTCGGCCTTCGTGGTGCTGCTCGATCTGGCTGTCGTCGGCTTCGCGTGGCACGCGGCCGGGCGGGACGGCGGCCGCCGATGAGCGCGCCCGCCGTCCCGGGTTTCCGCATGAATTACGTTTTCCGCGGCTGCGGCGCCATTCCGGGAGGAGCCGCCGAAAGCGCCGCCGATTTCCGGGACGTGCTCGTGGTCCCCGTTCCGCCGGAAACGATTGTGTTCGGCACCGTCGCCGATCCCGGGGACCTTCCGCGAATCCTGTGCCGGCTCGAATCGCTCGGGATGCACGTCGAATCCGTCCATCGGGTCCGCGAAGTCCCCCGGACGGAGCACCGCGCCCTCGGGTGAGGCGGTCCGTCACGACCCGGCCGCCGCGACGCGGCCGAGCCGGATCGCCCGCCGCAGCGCGGCGTGGTCGCGTTCGTTCTGGTCGGCGCAGGCCGTCGAGAATTCCCGGACGGCCTCGGCGAAACCCGGCCCGGAGCCGAGATACGCGGCGATCGCGAGCGCGTCGCCGGTGCGCGCGTGCGCCTTGGCCACCGTCCATCCGCACAGCCGGGCGTTGGCCCGCAGGACGTCCGGGGTCATCGTCGCGACGTCGCCGCGGCTCCGGTCGTCGCGCAGCCTGCGGACGTGGAAGTCGCGGGCCGGGCCGTCGAAACCGGGGGAGTGCGCCCAGCCGAGGAAAACGTCGCCGGCGGCCTGGATCAGCCGTTGCCCGGTGACCACTCGTCTGCCGGGACTGTCCAGTGCGGAAGCGCCGGTGTACTCCTGCAGCACCGACGGCCGGGCTTCCTTCAGCTGCAGGAGAAGCGGGTCTCCGGTGTCCGTCCGGACGAGCAGGGCGACCCAGCAGCGGGTGCCGGAACCGGTCTGTCCCGGCACTGTGCGCGCCGCGTCGGCCAGCCGGTAACGGTCCAGCATGGCCCGTCGGGCGGAGCCGAGCGTGCGCCGGTAACGCTTGAGCACGGCGCAGAGGCGATCAGCGAGCGTCGCCGGATCGCCGTCCCCGCCAAGGCGTCCTGCCGCGAGCGCCCACGGTGCGCGGGCGGCGAGTTTCAGCTGTCCGTCGCGGATTTCGGTGTGCCGGAAGGCCTCGGCGGCGCGCCGCCCGGCGGGGCCGAGGCGATGTGCCGCGACCGTGCGCAGCGTTCTGGCGTCGGGAGGGGCGAAGAAGATCTCGAGCGGGGCGCGGCGCGCGAACTCGTGCATCGCCAGCCGGTACGACTCGACCGCGGCCAGCACCGTGCGCCTGCGTTGCGCGGCGGGGTGCCCGATCTCGCGCCCGGTGACTTCGAAGCTCGCGGCGAGCCGTTTGACGTCCCATTCCCAGGGCGCGCGCAGGGTCTCGTCGAAGTCGGCGAAGTCGAACACCAGCCGGCGGCCCTGCGCGGCGAACAGGCCGAAATTGGCCAGCTGGGCGTCTCCGCAGGCCTGGACCGCGAATCCGGTCCGCGGCGTAGCGGCGAGATCCGCCGCGGCGGGCAGCGCGGAGCCGCGGAAATACGCGAGCGGCGAGGCGGCCAGCCGGGTGTAGCGCAGCGGCAGCAGTTCCGGGACCCGGCCGGAATCCTGGCGCGCCAGCAGGGCGAGGGGATCGGCGCGCAGGACGGTACTGGGAAACTCCGCGTGGCAGGCGGCGGGCACGGCGGCGCGCGCGGCACGGGCGCGGGCGAGCCGCACGCCGGGGTCATTGTCGGTGAGGGGCATGGGACGGATCGTCGGCCCGGCGACCGGAGCACGGCGTCGCCCGCCGGGGGTGAAGCGGAGTCATCCGGGGCGGGTGACGACGGAAGGCGGGCGGGCCCGCAGAGTGGACGGTGCAGGTGCGGGGCCCGCCTCCGGCGGGAGGCCGCGGCGACGTTCGGGGGCGCCGCCGCGGTCTCGCCCGCGCCGCAACGGCGTTCGCCCGTGCTGCCGAGCACAATGGACCGAACGGACGCGAACGGGCCCTCGCCGAACGGTTCGGCGAGGGCCCGCGGTTCGCGCGTGCTAGAGCTGCTCGTGCTCCGGGGATTCCCCGAATGCGGCGCGGAGCCGGGCTTCCTCCTCGTCGGACAGATTGGTCGTCAGCAGCGTGGCCCCGGTTTCCTTGAACGGCTCGGCGACCCGGTCCAGCACCGCGTTGTCCGACATGACGAACAGCGCCGACGTGCCGGGCGTGACCTGGGTCCGGACGGTGTCGACGAACTCCTCGTCGATCCCGACGTGCCGCAGCGATCCGGTCAGCGCGCCGATCGCCGCGCCGACGGCCGCGCCCAGCAGCGGGACGAGGAAGATCAGGCCGAACAGCAGGCCCCAGAACGTCCCGCCCAGCGCGCCGGCCCCGGCCAGCGAGCCGAGTTCCTTGGTCTTCGGCTTCTTCCGGCCCTCCGGCCAGCTCACCCGCGCCGCGTCGGCGATCGAGATCAGCTGCTGCTTCTGCAGCCGCTGCAGCAGATCCAGTGCGTTTTCCGCGCCGTCGACGGTCGGGAACCTCCATACGGTCAACGTGGCCATGACATCTCCTCGCTCCGGGATCGGTGGTCCGCCGCACTGTTTCGCCTCCGGCGGCGCCTGGCGTCGCCCGGGCCGGGTGAAAGGCGGGGACCCGCGGCGGCCCCTGATCTCACCTGAGGCGGGCGAGGCCCGGCGGCGCGGGAGCCGACCAGGATCGCCCGGGTCCGCAGCCCGTCGACGAACGAGGAAGAGAACCCATGACCGAACGCACGCACCCGCCCGCCGGAAACGTCGGAGCCCGGCCGCCGTTCCCGCCGGAGCGGGCCGCCGGCCGGACGCGCCGGACCGGCTGGATCTGGTTCGCCGGGACGATCACCGTCCTCGCCGGACTGTTCACCGCGGTGGAAGGCCTGGTCGCGCTGGTCGACCGGCACTACTACGTCGTCGGCCCGTCCGGCCTGCTCGTCTTCTCCCTGACCGGCTGGGGCTGGGTCCACCTGATCGTCGGCGTCCTCGTCGTGCTGACCGGGATCGCGCTGTTCTCCGGCGCGCAGTGGGCCCGGGTCTGCACCGTCGCGCTCGCCGGCTTCAACGCGTTGGCACAGCTGGCCTTCCTGTCCGCGTACCCGTTCTGGGGCGCGATCGTGATCGCTCTCGACGTCCTGGTGATCTGGGCCGTCATCGTGCACGGAGACGAGGCCGCCGTCGAAATCTGGTGACCCGGCGGCCCGGTCCCCGGCGCTCAGTACAGTCGTGGCCTCGCCCCCGGCGCCGGCCGCGGGAGCCGGGGGCGAAATCTCCCGACAGCCGAGAGGTTCGACGTGCCCGCTCGAACGACGACCCGGTCCCGGCCGGTCCCCGGCGCGAAGGTCGCGGTGCCGCGGCTGCCGGGGATCTTCGTCCCCCGTCCCCGGCTGGACGTGCTGTTCTGCCGCGCGGCCGTGCGGCCGGTCACCCTGGTCCGGGCGCCTGCCGGGGCGGGCAAGACCACGGCGCTGGCCGCCTGGGCCGGGGTCGGCCGCGCGGTCGCCTGGGTGTCGCTGGACGAGGACGACAACGAAGAAAGCCGGTTGTGGGAGGCGATTCTCGGCGCGTTGCGGCGGGATCGCGCGGAGGACAGCGCGCTGCGCCGGTTGCGCCCGCCGCCGCCCGGGCTGCGACGGGCGTTCCTGGCCGACCTCGACGACGCGCTCGCCTGCGAGGCCGGTCCGGCGCGGCTGATCCTGGACGACCTGCAGGAGATCCGGAGTCCCGAGGCACTGGAAGCGCTCGCGGCGCTGGCCCGCCATCTGCCGCCCGCGCTGCGGCTGGTGCTGTCCACCCGGGTCGAGCCGCCGCTGCGGCTGGCCCGCCTGCAGTTCGAAGACGTGCTGTCCCGGGTGGACGCGGCCGAACTCCGGTTCACCGCGAAGGAAACGGCGAGCCTGCTGCGGGCTGCCGGGGCTTCAGCGGACGACGAACGCGTCCGGGATCTCGCCGAACGCACCGCGGGCTGGGCCGCGGCACTCGGCTGGACGGCGGTTTCGGTGCGCGAAGCGGAGGACTCCGAGGTCGACTCCGTCACCGGCGACGATCGGGCCGTGGCCCGGTTTTTCGCCGACGAAGTGCTCGCACACCTGCCCGCGGCCACGACGGATCTGTTGCTGTGCCTCAGCATCTGCGACGCGGTTTCGGCGGCCCTCGCGGTCCGCCTGTCCGGCCGCCGGGACGCCGGCGCGCGATTGGACGAACTCGAGCGCGCGTGGGGCCTGGTCATGCGCACCCCGGCCGACAGCTACCAGTTTTTCCCGCTGCTGCGCGGTTTCCTGCAAGCCGAACTGGAGCGGCGGGACCCGTCACGGGTGCCGCGGCTGCACGGGATCGCCGCGCGATGGCACGCCGGCGAGGGACGATTCGGGGAGGCACTCCGGCACGCGGTGGAGGGACACGACCGCGAGTACGTCCTCGCGCTGGCCCGGGACCGGGCTGTGCGCCAAGTGCTGGCAGGGGACGGGGAACCGGTGCGCGCCGCGCTCGACAGCCTCGGCAGCGCGACGGTCGCCGCGAACCCATCGCTGCGACTGGCGTCCGCGCTCGAGAACATCCAAGGCGGACGGCTCGCCGAAGCGGAGTCCGATCTCGGCGACGAGGGCGGTGGCGACTGGTGGCCGCTCGCTGTCCGGCATCTGGCCGCGATGAAGGGGAAATGCCCAGTCGGAGCGGAACCTTCCGCGGCGGGGTACCCGGCGTTCGACGCCTGGGCCCATCTCGATCGCGCGTGGCGTTCGCTGCACCGAGGCGCGCGCCGTCACGCGGCTACGCAGGCCCGGGAAGCACTGCGCCTGGCGAGTGGCGAGCGGCTGGACCACCTCGTGCTGCACAGCCGGCTGGCACTGGCGGTCGCCAGCGCGGTCGGCGGGAAACACCCCGCCACGCGCCGCGCGTGTACCGGGGCGCTCGCAGTCGCGCGCCGACACGATTGGCAGCGCACCCCGGGAGTGGCCGAATGCCGCTTGTTGCTCGCCTACGACGAACTCATGCGCGCTGAACCGGCTGCTGCGGCACGGGAACTGGCCCAGGCAACCGCGGCCGAGGTGCCTGGTTCGGCACCGTTGCTGGTGCCGTTGCGGGAGTTCTTCGAAGGCGTCGCACGCTTCGACGAGGGCGACCGGACGGCGGGCTCTCAGCTCATGCGCGCGGCGCGCCGGCAGCTCGCGGCCTTGGACCTGTCCCGCGAACTCGTCGGGGCGTGCGCGGTCGCCGAGCAGCACGCGGCGCTGGCTCTCGGCGAAGCGTTGCACGCGACGGAAGTCCTTGCCTGGGCGCAGGATCGGCTGCAGGGCAGCGGAGAACTGGCTGTCCTGCGGATCCGCGCCCACCTCGCCGCCGACGAAACCGCCGCGGCCGAAGCCGTGCTGCGGGAAACGGCGTCGGCGATCGCGCTGCTCCCCGCCACCCCGGTGGACCGCTGCCTGGCCGAAACCGCGCTCGGCCTGCGCTCGCACCGCCGGACCAAAGCCCTTCAAGCCCTCGACCAGGCCCTCGCGCTCGCCCGCCCGAACGGCCTGGTGCGGCCGTTCGCGCTCGCCGAGCCCGCGGTCCGGGACCTGTTGATCGGGCACTCCGGCGGATTCGGCTCGCTCGACCGGTTCGCGCAGACCGTCCGCGGCAGGCTCGTCCCGCACGCTCCGCCCAGCGATCTGACCGATCGCGAGCAGGTGGTGCTGCAGCGCCTGCCGTCTCAGCGTTCGCTGGACGAGATCGCGTCCGACCTCACTGTTTCGGTCAACACAGTCAAAACCCACGTGCGTGCCATCTACGGAAAGCTCGGCGTGAACAACCGGCGCTCCGCCGTCGTGGTCGCCCGGCGGCACGGCCTGACCTGACGACGCTCAGCAGTTGTCGCGGCGCGGAGCAGACAGCAGCGCGTCGGCCCAGCGCGCCCGCGGATCGACGTCCACCAGCAGCGCCTTGGCCAGCAGCGTCGCCGGCACCGCGAGGACGGCGCCGAGCGGGCCGAGCAGCCAGGTCCAGAACACCAGCGCCAGTACGGTGACCACAGTGGACAGTCCGACCGAACCGGCCACGAACCGGGGCTGGATCAGCGACTGCACCACGAAGTTCAGCACGAGGTAGACGGCGAGCACCATGGTCAGGCCGCGCCAGCCGTGGTCGAGAAGCGCGATCACCGCGGGCGGGGCCACCCCGATCACGAAACCCACGTTGGGAATGTAGTTGGTGACGAAGGAAAGCAGCCCCCATAGTATCGCACCCGGAACGCCGATCAGCGCCAGCGCCGCCGTGTCGAGCGCCGCCACGAGTCCGCCGAACACTGTCGTCACGAGCAGGTATCGCCGCGTGCTCTTGACGAAACCGCGCAGCGCCTCGGAAATCCACGGCCGGTCGCGTGCGATGCGCCTCATGCGTTGGCCAGCCCAGGCGGTTTCGGCGCTGAGGAACAGCAAAAGGCCGAAGAGGAAGGCAAGATTCGTGACCAGCTTGCCCGCGCTCGCGAGCACAGAACCGGCCAGCTGGACGAGTTTTCCGGCATCGACGGAGGAAAGCATGCCGCGCACCTGCGCTTCGCCGACCCCGAGCGTGGCCAGCCCGTCGTGCAGCAGCTCGTCGACCCGTCCGGCGTAGCGGGGAGCCAGCGCGGACAACTGCGCGACAGACACCACGACGACGAGGAAGAAAACCAGCAGGACCGCGTAGACGGCGACGACCAGTACGGCAACGGTCAGCCAGCGCGGAAACCCCTTTCCCCGCAACCAGGTTCGCACCGGATCGAGGGTGATTACCACGACCAGCGCGAGAAACACCGGCGCGACGAGCCAGGCGATGGCTTGCACCCCGGCGAGCACGACTGTCGCGGCGGCAGCGCCGAGCAGCACGACGAGCGCGCGGGGAAGCGGGGTTTCGTTCGCCTCGCACTCGGGCAGGACCGGCGGCAGTTGCGGTTGCGCGCCTTCGCCTTCTCGGTCGGCGAGGTTGGGACGTGCGCGCCTGGACTTGCGGAACCGGCGAGCCGGGAAATCGGTGAACGACGCTCGCACGATGCGAATCCCTCCCGAGACAGGCCCCACTGTGCCCGGGCGCGGAGGTCGGGTCTTCACCCGATGGGGGCGGGTTGTGCTTGCCCGCGTGCGTTTTTTGTCGGTGGTGGCTGCGATCATGGCCTGGACCGACCGAGGAGGGCCCGATGACGGATTCTTTGACCGAACTTGCTTGGCTGGACAGCTATGGTCCGCTGCACGACATCTTCTGTGTTTCGTTCGTGCGCGGTCTCGACCCGCCAGAGGTTTTACGCCGCTTCGGAGCCGCCTCCGGCGAGCGGCTGGTCTTCGCCGATCTGAACAGCCTGGTAGCGGAATACGTCGAACAAACCCAAGGCGGCAACGGCGGTGGGTACGTCGGCGTGGTGGCATCCGGGGAATGGAGTGTGGCTGTTGAGCCGTGGGGCTGGCAGGGGAATCTGCCGGAAGTTATTGGCGGACTGTCGAAGGAAAGCGAGGTCGTGGCGATCAACCGGCACGACCACGCCGAAGCACACTTCGTCTACGCGGTGGACGGTACGGTGCTCGCAGGCTTCCTCCCGCGTCTGCCGAGCCAACGGTACGGCAGCGAACCGGAGCGGTTGACGGCAGGGATGCGCGAGGCCGGGCTGGATCCGGACCGGGAGGAACGTCCGGCGAACCCGATCGCGTCGGCGTTCGCGGTGGCGGCGAGGATGACCGGGGTGAGGTTCACGCGGGAGTTTCTTGAGGAGTCGTTGCTGGTGGGGGACATTCGGACGTAGCCGGTGCCTGTTGCGTTGGGTGCGGGTGGCGGATTGCTTGCGCGGCGGCGAGTGTGGGGTGGGGTGAGCTGTGACAGGGAGGAGAGTGCGGCGGGTGGAGGTGTGATTGGGAGGCGAGTGGGCTGGGCTGGGCTGGGCTGTGATTGGGAGGTGAGTGCGGTGGGCTGAGCTGTTTTGTCGGGAGGTGAGCGGGGAGGCTGACGGGACCATTGCCTGGGGCTGTGATTCATCATCGTCCCGTGCCCGTGCCCGTGCCCGTGCCCGTGCCCGTGCCCGTGCCCGTGCCCGTGCCCGTGCCCGTGCCCGTGGG
>NZ_JBHZAG010000063.1:3862-61713 GCF_042754125.1 Amycolatopsis sp. NPDC059235 | reverse complement strand
GGATTGCCGACGGCCGGGCCACGCGGTCCCGCTGATGTCCGTGAGGGGAACCCTGAGGGACTCTGATTCCCTCAGGGTTCCCCTCACGGACCTCGGGTCAGGACTTCTTGCCCCGGCCGGTGTCGTCGTCGATGTCGATCCGCTCCTTGCGGACCTTCCCCTGCACGGTCTGTTCCTCGGTCACCTGCTCGGTGCCGAGGCGCACCCGCTCGACCGGGACGGTTTCCTTCTGCACCACGGGCTTCTCGGCGTGCAGCACGACGTCCTGCTCCGCCTCGCCGATCTCGGCCTTGCCCGCGGCCTTGACGTCGGTGATCGGCTCGCGCTCGACGCGCACCTCCTCGTGCGTGACCGGCACGGTCACCTGCTCTTCCGCGGTCACGACGTACTTGCGCAGCCGCACGTGGCCGGTCTCGACCTCTTCGGTGCCGACCTTCAGCCGCTCCTCCGAGCGCACCACGTCGCCGGTGTCGGCCGTCTCGTGGCGTCCGCTCTTGGCCGCGGCGGTGTCGTGGCCGGTCGCGTGTTCCTTGCCTGCGGTGCCGCCTGCCGCCGCGTCGCGCCCTCGGCCCGCGGCACCGCCAGCTGCCATGCCGCCAGCCGCGCCACCTGCAGCCATGTCGCGCCCGGTGTTCCGGCCGCCGCCGACGTTTTCGCCGTTCCCGGCCCGCGGGGCCGGCAAGCCGTAGTACTTGTACAGCTCGACGCTTTCCTTTTCGGAAAGGTGGCCTTCGGCGTCGATCCGCGGCGCGTCGGACACCTGGTCCTTCGCCACCTGCACGTGCAAGCCGTCGTTCTCCATGCCCGCACCCGAGAGCGGCACGAAGCTCTCCTTCTGGCCGAACAGCCCGGTTTTCACCGTCACCCACTCCGGCCGCCGCGTGTCGTCGGCGAGATACACCGTGCCGACCTTGCCGATTTTGCTGCCCGCATTGTCCATCACGGTGCTGTCGACGAGATCTTGCGGCTGCATTGCGCGTACCATGGATCCACTCCATTTCCCGAATCGGATTTCCTTCTCCGGCTCCCACTCTCCGGCTGGTCACAGGGCCGCGCAAGCTTCGCACCCCTCAGCCGAGCGACCCCGTTTCGTGTCAGTTTGCGACCCGGTTTCACCGGGTACTTCCGTCGCAAGAGGACCGTTCGCCATCCGGTCCGGCGGAATGGGCGAAGAATTGCCCGGCCGCCGGATCAGGAAAGGCTGCGGCGTGTTTTTCAGAGCGCTGCCCGCACGCTGCCGGAAAACCCGGATGCGGCCGGGCTCGCCGGTCGGCTAAGCTCCCGCCCCATGGGTGCCACCTTCGCCGCGTACGCATTGACTCGCCTGCGCAACGCCTGAGCGCCGGAAGCTCACCGCTCCGTCGCGCTCTCCCGTTGTCCGTCCGGGCCGCCGTTCCTGGCGCCCGGGTCGCTTCCTCATGCGCGGAGTCCGCACCCCATGTCTGCCCAGCCTTTCGGCGGACGGCACGAGCTCGGCCAGAACTTCCTGGCCGATCCCGCCGTCATCGCCGCTGTCTGCACCGCCGCCAACCGCACGAACGGTCCCCTCGTGGAACTCGCCGCGGGCGACGGCGCGCTGACCGTCCCGCTCGGCCGCACCGGCCGCCCGCTGACCGCGGTCGAACTCGATCCCCGCCGCGCCCGCCGCCTGGCGCAGCGGACCGGGGAGAACGTCGAGGTCGTCCACGGCGATCTGCTCCGGCACCGGTTGCCCACTGTCCCGCACACCGTCGTCGGCAACCTTCCTTTCCACCTCACCACCGCGACCCTGCGCCGGTTGTTCCGGCAGCAGCACTGGGAACTGGCGGTGCTGCTGGTGCAATGGGAAGTCGCCCGCCGCCGCGCCGGAATCGGCGGCGCGTCCCAGATGACCGCCGCGTGGTGGCCGTGGTTCGAGTTCGCGGTGCCCGCGCGGGTCCCCGCGCACGCGTTCCGGCCGCGCCCGGCCGTGGACGGCGGGATCCTCGTGATCACCCGCCGTCCGCAGCCGCTGGTCGCCGAGCAGGCCGATTACCAGGAGTTCGTCCGCGAGGTCTTCACCGGACGCGGCCGCGGGCTGGGCGGGATCCTGCCCCGCACCGGCCACGTCAGCGCCCGCGGGGCACGGACCTGGCTTGCCCGGCAAAGGCTGTCGCCGCAAGCACTCCCCCGCGATCTGACCGCCGAGCACTGGGCTTCTCTCTGGAACCTGGTGCGGTGACCCTGTATCGATCCGCCAGATGCAGCGCAGCGAAAAGCTCTGCTTTCGCGGACCACAGCGGCTGGCGATAGTGGACGGAAGCGACGAGAGGCGGTTCCGGGAATGAACCACGGCGACTGGGTGCACGAGGCCGCGCAGCTGCGGCCCCGCACAGCGGCCTTTGTGGACGGTGATTGGCTGAAGGCCAAGTCCGGCAGGACTTTCGCCGACGTCAATCCAGCCACCGGGCACCCAGTCGCGCACGTGGCCGAGGGCGGCGAAGACGAGATCGACGCCGCCGTCACGGCCGCACGCCGAGCGTTCGAGGACGGCCGCTGGTCACGGCTCGCCGCCACCGAACGCAAGAAGCGCCTGCTGAAGCTCGCCGACCTCATCGGTGCGCACGGCCGGGAACTGGCGCTCTGCGACACCCTCGACGTCGGCCGGCCGATCTCCGACACCTTCGGCCAGGACGTGCCCTCGACCGCCGAGTGTTTCGCCTGGTACGCCGAAGCTCTCGACAAGCGCTACGACGAGGTCGCACCCACCCCACCGGGCAACTTCGCCACTATCCGGCGCGTACCGCTCGGAGTGGTGGGCGCGGTCGTGCCGTGGAATTTCCCGCTCGACATCGCCGGGTGGAAACTCGCCCCGGCGCTGGCCGCGGGCAACAGTGTCGTCCTCAAACCCGCCGAACAGTCTCCGCTGTCCGCGCTGCGGCTGGCGGAATTGGCTGTGGAAGCGGGAATTCCGGACGGGGTGCTCAACGTCGTGCCGGGCTTCGGAGAAACCGCCGGACAGGCGCTCGGACGGCATCCGGACGTCGACGTCCTCGCCTTCACCGGATCGACGCCGGTGGGCGGGCTGTTCCTGCGCTACGCCGGGGAATCGAACCTCAAACAGGTCTGGCTCGAATGCGGCGGCAAGAGCCCGGTCGCGGTGTTCGCCGACGCGGACCTCGATGCCGCGGCGGACCTGGTCGCGTTCGGGTTCTGCGCGAACTCCGGCCAGGTCTGCTCGGCCACCACCCGGCTGCTCGTCCAAGCGCCGGTCGCGGACGCATTCCTCGCCCGGCTGCGCGAAAAAGTCTCCGGGTGGGTGCCCGGGGATCCGCTGGACCCGGCCACGAAATTGGGTCCGATGATCGACGAGGCCGCGGCGGCCCGCGTGCTGGCCGCCGTCGAAGCCAGCAGCGGAACCGTCGTCGCGGGCGGCACCCGTCGAGGCGCGTTCCTGGACCCGACCATCGTGACCGACCTGGCCTCCGACGATCCGCTCGTCACCGAGGAACTGTTCGGACCGGTGCTCACAACGCAGACTTTCGAGTCCGAAGCGGAAGCAATCCGGCTGGCGAACGACACGCCGTACGGCCTCGCCGCCTCGGTCTGGACTCGCGACCTCGCCCGCGCACACCGCGTCTCCGACGGAATCCACGCCGGGACCGTCTCAGTGAACACCGTGGACGCGCTCAGCACCGCGACCCCGTTCGGCGGCTTCAAGCAGTCCGGCTTCGGCCGCGACCTGTCCCTGCACTCGTTCGACAAGTACACCGGCCTCAAGACGGTCTGGACGGCCTACTGACCGAGGTCCCGCCCGGTTTCCGCGGCCAGGTACCCCAGCACCAGCGCCCGCACCCGGTCCGCGGACAAGCTGGTGTTGCGCCCGGCGAGGTGCAGACCGTACGCGTCCTCCAAGGCCACCGCGTTCGCCGCGATGTCCGCCGCAGGCGAGCGCAACTGGAACGCACCTGTGTCCCGCCCGTGCGCCAGCGCCGCCGAGTACAGCGACACCTCGCGGTCCCAGAGCGCCGTCATCAACACCGCATGCGCCGGATTGCGCGCAGCGTGGACGTGCATTTCGTACAGCACGCGGCTCAGCTGATCCCCGTCGTCGGCGGGCAGCCCCGCGTCGACCAGCCGCACGAGCCGCCGGGCCGGATCGTCCTCCGCCTCCGCCGCGCGCGCTCGCGCCCAGTAGAACCGGTCGACCGCGTCGCGGTGCAGCTCGAACAGCAGATCGTCGAGGTCCGGGTAGTAGTAGCTGACCGAGCCCGCCGACAGCCCGGCCTCCTCGGCGACGTCGCGCACGCGGAGACCGGCCAGCCCGCGCGTCCGGATCGCGCGCCCGGCCGCCGCCACCAGCTCGTCGCGCCGCCGTTCCTGGTCCTTGGGTCGTGCCACGTCCAGGATTATTGATGACGTGCATCGAAAAACCCAGCGCGGGTTCCGGAGAACCCACCCCGTAAGGGCCTTGCCAGGCAGACCGGCAGGACGCATTCTTTGCGATAGACCGCAAAGAATGAGGAGACGCGCATGGCCCACCCCCTCTCGCGCCTGACCGAAGACGAGGTCGCCCGCAACCGGGCGCTGCTGGCCGAGGCCGGGATCGCGACCGAGAGCACCCGGTTCGCGCTCGTCTCACTGCTCGAACCGGCGAAAGGGGCCGTGCTCGCCTGGCGGCCGGGCGACCCGGTGGACCGCCGCGTCCGCTCGCTGCTCCTGGACCGGGAGACGGGCGCGGTGCGCGAGGCGGTCGTGTCGCTGACCAGCGGCGAGATCGTGGCCGAGCGGGCGGTGGACGTCGTGGCCGAGGGGCAGCCGCCGATCCTGCACGAGGAGTTCGACCTGGTCGAGAAGATCCTCTGGGAGGACGAGGCGTGGAACGCGGCGATGCGCCGCCGCGGCATCGAAGAACCGCGTTCGGTCCGGATCTCCGCGCTGAGCGCCGGGTGCTTCGACATCCCCGGCGAAACCGGGCTCCGGCTCGTGCGCTGCCTGGCTTTCCTGCAGCTGAACAAGGACGACAACCTGTGGGCGCACCCGATCGACGGCGTCGTGGCCTACGTCGACCTGATCGCCGGCCGCGTGCACGACCTCATCGACGACGGCCCGGCCGACATCCCGCGCACTGCCTACGACTACCACCTCGACGGTCCGGCGCGAGACACCCAGAAACCCATCGTGATCACCCAGCCCGAGGGCCCGAGCTTCACCGTCGACGGCGATGTCGTCACGTGGGAGAAGTGGCAGTTCCGGATCGGCTTCAACGCGGTCGAAGGCCTTACCCTGCACCAAATCGGCTTCCAGGACGGCGAACGGCTGCGTCCGGTGGTCTACCGCGCTTCAGTGGCGGAGATGGTGGTCCCTTACGGCGATCCGAGCCCCGTCCGGTTCTGGCAGAACTACTTCGACGCGGGCGAGTATTCGTTGGGCAAGGAAGCCAACTCGCTGACCCTGGGCTGCGACTGCCTCGGGGAGATCCGCTACTTCGACGCGGTCCTGCATGACGACGACGGCCAGCCGCACACCATCACGAACGCGATCTGCATGCACGAGGAAGACGCCGGCGTGCTGTGGAAGCACACTGACCACTACAACGGAAGTGTTTCGACCCGCAGGCAGCGCCGGCTGGTCATCTCGTTCTTCGTCACCGTCGGCAATTACGACTACGGCTTCTACTGGTACCTCTACCTCGACGGCACCATCGAACTGGAGTGCAAGGCCACCGGCATCGTCTTCACCTCGGCCTTCCCGGCTGACGATCCGGAGTACCCGTGGGCCACCGAAATCGCCCCCGGCATCGGCGCGCCGTTCCACCAGCACCTGTTCTCCGCGCGGCTGGACATGATGGTCGACGGCCTCGCCAACGCCGTCGACGAGATCGACGTGCAGCGGGTCCCGATCGGCCCGGACAACCCGTACGGCAACGCCTTCACCCGCAAAATCACCAGGCTGGCCAAGGAATCCGAGGCCGCCCGGCTCGCCGACGGCAACCTCGGCCGCACCTGGCGGATCAGTAATCCCGAGTCGCACAACGCGCTCGGCAAACCCGTCGCCTACACGCTGCATCCGGAGGGCCTGCCGCCGTTGCTGGCCGACGACGCGTCGTCCATCGCCCGCCGCGCCGCCTTCACCCGCAAGCACCTGTGGGTCACCGCGTACGCCGAGGACGAACGCTTCCCGGCGGGCGAGTACGTCAACCAGAACGACGGCAAGACCGGCATCGACACCTGGATCCAGGCCGACCGCGACCTCGACGGCACCGACCTGGTCGTCTGGCACACCTTCGGCCTCACGCACTACCCGCGCACCGAGGACTGGCCGATCATGCCTGTCGACCACACCGGATTCACGCTGAAGCCCAGCGGATTCTTCGATGCCAACCCGGCGCTGGACACGCCCGCGCCGAAACCTCAGCATCCGGATTGCTGCCACTGAGGCAGGATGTCGGCATGAGCGAGCCTTCCTTCACCCTCGTGCAGCTTCGCTACTTCGAGGCGGCGGCGCGGCACTTGAGCATGACTGCCGCGTCGAAGGAGCTGATGGTGTCGCAGTCGGCTGTTTCGACGGCGATCGCGCAGCTGGAGAAGGAAATGGGCGTGCAGTTCCTGCTGCGCCACCACGCCCGCGGGCTCAGCCTGACCACCGCCGGCGAGGAGTTCTACAAGCGGGTGCTGGATTTCCTGGCGCACGGCGCGGAGCTGGTCGAGACCGCGCGGCAATCCGGCACCGATCTGGTCGGCACGCTGACCGTCGGCTGCTTCACTACGCTCGCGCCGTTCCGCCTGCCGAGCCTGCTGGCCGAGTTCGAAGCCCGGCATCCGCGGGTCCACGTGTCCCTTCGCGAGGGTGAGCACAAGGCGCTCAAGAGCGCTTTGCGGGCTGGCGAAACCGAGCTGGCGATCCTGTACGGGTACGACCTAGACGACGACATCGACCGCGAGGTGGTCGGCACGGCCGCGCCATACGCGCTCGTTTCGGAGGACCACCGGCTCGCCCGGCGGAAGAGCCGGAAGGTGTCGCTGCAGGAGCTGGCCGAGGAGCCGATGGTGCTGCTCGATCTGCCGCACAGCCGGGAGTATCTGCAGTCGATCCTCAGCGACGCTGGGGTGTCGCCGCGGGTCCGGCATCGGACCAGCGGGTACGAGACGGTGCGGGCGCTGGTGGCTTCCGGGCACGGGTTCGCGTTGCTCAACCAGCGTCCGCCTGCTGACACGACTTACGCGGGTGCGAGTGTCGTGCCGCTCGCGCTGACGGATGAGGTTCCGTCGTTGGAGATCGTCCTGGCCGCTATGCGCGGGGTTCGGCTTACTCGGCGGGCGCAGGAGTTTCGGGAGTTGTGCCGGGCGATGTATTCCTCGTGAGCGTTTGTGCCGGTGCTGACTGGCACAAACACTCACGAGTCCGCGGTGCTCTGCGGGTTCGGGTTGTGCGCGGGGGTTCTCGCCCCGGTCGACGGGCCCGGCGCGTGGTGCCCGCGGGCCGAGGTCCGTGAGGGGAACCGTGACGGAATCAGAGTCCCTCAGGGTTCCCCTCACGGACTTTCGCGGGAGCGGAGCCGCACTGCAGGCAGCCAGCCCGGTGCCCGCTCCAACCTGCGCAAACGCTCAGACCGTTCACGCCCAGTGGCTCTGGTACCCGCGCTGAATCGCCACGTGGTCGGCCACGAACTTCGCGTCGTGCCACACCCCCCAGATGAAACTCGACCCCCGCCGCGCCAGCCACGGCAGGCCGAGGAAATACACCCCCGGCTCCACAGACACCCCGCGACGGTGCTTCGGCCGTCCGTTCTCGTCGAAGGCGTCGGCCTGCAGCCAGCTGTAGTCGACCGCGAAACCGGTCGCCCACACGATCGACGTCACGCCCGCCGCGGCCAGATCCAGTTCCAGCACCGGATCGGTGACGCACGCCGGGTCCGGACCCAGCTCGCGCGCGGACGGTTCCTCCGGCAGGTCGAGCCCGTTGCGCGCGGCGTAGGCGTCGGCTTCGTCAAGCAGGGCGAGGTAATTCTCGTCGCCTGCCGCGATGTTCTTCGCGAGGTCCGTCGCGAAGGCGAGCTTGCCGTCGGCGTACGCGCCGGTCATGCCGACGAGCGTGATGCCGAGCCCGGCCAGCGCGCGGAAGTCCACGGTGTGCCCGCCGCGTGCGCCGCTGACCGCGATGGTCACGTGTTCCGCTCCGGCCGGCGGCGTTTCGGCGTCCCACTTGCCCAGAACGCCGAGCCACCAGCAAAAGTCGCGGTCGCGGTAGCTGCGCGGCGGACGGTCGTGCGGGCCGACGGACAGGTACACCTCGCGTCCGGCGCGGCGGAGTTCCTCGGCGATCTGCACGCCCGACGAGCCCGCGCCGACGACCAGCACCGCGCCTTCGGGGAGTTGCTCCGGGTTGCGGTACCCGCTGGAGTGCAGCTGCACGGGACCGGCGTCGGCGGGCACGATCGGCGGGATTACCGGGCGCTGGAACGGACCAGTCGCGGCGATCACGAACCGGGCGTCGATGGGTCCTTCCGAGGTTTCGACGCGGAATCCGGGCCTGCCCTCGTGCCGCCGCACGGACGTCACCTCGACCCCGGTGCGGACCGGCGCGGCGATCTTTTCCGCGTATGCCTCGAAATAGTCCGCGACCTGGTCCTTCGACGCGAATTCGCCGGGGGCCACGTCGGGGAACTCCAGGCCGGGGAACCGGTCGTGCCACGCGGGGCCGTTCGCGACGAGCGAATCCCACCGTTCCGAGCGCCAGCGTTCGGCGATCCGGTTCCGTTCCAGGACCACGTGCGGTACGCCGCACTCGCTCAGGTGCTCGCTCATCGCCAGGCCGGCCTGTCCCCCGCCCACAACGAGGGCCTCCACCTGTTCGCTCGACATCCCAGACCTCCGCTCCGGCTTCAGCGCGGTTCAGCGCCGTCTCTCCGGATCCTCACGGCCCGCACTGCTCGTGTCCAACAGATGTTTCCGGCACTCAAGATCTGTTTCAGAGATGCAGAGTGCATCAGCGGAACAGATGCATTGGTCCGGAAAGATCTACTGGACAGAACCTCGGCCACGCGGTCAGGCTGAGGCGTCCGACGACCGCCGCAGGGAAGGCCACGCAGTGACTGTCCACCGTCGCATCCGCCCGTTCAACACGCGGGACACCTACCCGGAGCAGAACCTCGACAACGACCTCTGCCAGGCCGTCGTCGCCAACGGCACGGTCTACGTCCGCGGCCAGATCGGGCAGGACCTCGACACGAGCGAATCGGTCGGGATCGGCGACGTCGGCGCGCAGGCCGAGCAGGCGATGGCGAACATCGAGATGCTGCTCGAAGAAGCGGGCAGCCGGATGGAACACCTGGTCAAGCTCACGATCTACCTGGTCGACCCGCGCTACCGCGAAACTGTCTACCGCACCGTCGGGCGCTGGACCAAGGGCGTGCACCCGATCTCGACCGGCGTGGTCGTGTCCGCGCTCGCCCGGCCGGAATGGCTGTGCGAGATCGACGCCATCGCGGTGATCCCGGAGGAGGAGAAGTGACCTTTTCGATCGTCGCCCGCGACACTTCCGGCGACACCGTCCGGTTCGGCATCGCGGCCAGTTCGTCCAGCCCGGCAGTCGTCGCCCGGGTCGCGCATCTGCGGCCGGGTCTCGGCGCGGCTGCCTCGCAGAACATCACCGACCCTCGCCTCGGCGGGCGGCTGCTGGACCGGCTCGCCGAGCACGGGGATCCGGAGAAGGCGCTGGCCGAGGTCACGTCTTCGGCGGACCACATCGAGTACCGGCAGCTGACTGTGCTCGGCCAGACCGGGCCCGGTTTTGCTTACAGCGGCTCGAAAACCCTCGGCACGCACGCGTCGGCGACGGCGGACGGCGTGGTCGTGGCGGGCAATATGCTGGCCGGTGAGCACATTCCCCAGTCCATGGTGGACGCTTTCACCGACGCGGTCGGCGAGCTGGAGCAGCGCCTCGTCACGGCGATGCGGGCCGGGCTCGCGGCGGGCGGCGAGGAAGGCCCGGTGCGGTCGGCCGGGCTCGTCGTGGTGTCCGCCGCGGAGTGGCCGGTCACGGATCTGCGCGTGGACTGGGCGGACGAGCCGATCGAGGCGCTCGCCGAACTCGTCGACGTCTGGCTCCCCCAGCGCGACGACTACGTCACTCGCGGCCTGAACCCCGTCGCCGCACCGTCGTACGGCGTGCCGGGAGACGAGTGATGGCCGCACCCAAAGCGGCGGCCCGCGCCGCGGTCGAACGGCATGCCGACGAGCTGATCCAGCTGTCCGAGCGGCTCCACGCCGACCCGGAGACCGCGTGGGAAGAGCATCGGGCGGCGGCCTCCGTCCCGGAACTGCTCGACCGGGCGGGGTTCGCGGTTTCATCGAAGTACCTCGGCTTGGACACCGCGTTCCACGCCAGCTTCGGCTCCGGTCCCCGGCGGATCGCGCTGTGCGCCGAGTACGACGCGCTGCCTGGCCTCGGCCACGCCTGCGGGCACAACCTCATCGCGGCCAGTTCCATCGGTGCCGCCCTAGGACTCGCAACCGTCGCCGACGACCTCGGGATCACCGTCGAGGTCTACGGCACTCCGGCCGAAGAAGGCGGCGGCGGGAAGATCGAACTGCTGGAACGCGGCGCTTTCGCGGGCGTGGACCTCGCGATGATGGTGCATCCCGCGCCGGTGGACGTCGCCGAAGCGCGGCCGTTCGCGGTCAGTCACTCGAAGATCTCCTACACCGGCAAGTCCGCGCACGCCGCCGCTTACCCCGAGGCCGGGGTCAACGCGGCCGACGCGTTCACCGTCGCCCAGGTCGCGATCGGCCTTCTGCGGCAACAACTTCCGGCGTCGGCGCGCGTGCACGGCATCGTCACGCACGCCGGAGACGCTCCCAACGCGATCCCCGAGCACGCGTCCGGCCGGTGGTATGTCCGCGCCGAGACACTGGCGGAACTGTCCGAATTGGAGCCGCGTGTGATGCGCGCCTTCGAGGCTGGCGCGCTGGCCACCGGCTGTGAGCTGAGCGTGGAGCCGGAAAGCAAGCCGTACGCCGAATTCCGCGCCGACGAAGCCGCTTTGGCCGCCTATCGCGCGAACGCGCTCGAACTCGGCCGCGAGTTCGCTCCGGACGGCACGGCGTCGCGGATGAACCGCGCGTCGACCGACATGGGCAACGTCTCGCAGGTCGTGCCCGCGATTCATCCCTACATCGGCATCGGGTCGCTGCCCGCGATCAACCATCAGCGCGAATTCGCCGCGCATTGCGTCGGCGGCACCGCGGAACGGGCCCTGCTCGACGGCGCGATCGCGCTGGCGTGGACCGGCGTAGACCGTACTTTTTGAACCCTCCTGAACCGGGAAGGACACCGATGTCCAGCACCCGCTCCGAGCACGACATGCTCGGCGAGATCAGCGTGCCCGACGACGTCTACTACGGCGCGCACACCGCCCGTGCGTTGGTCAACTTCCCCATCACGCGCGAAACCCTCGCCGACCGGCCGCATCTCGTCACCGCGCTGGCCGCCGTCAAGGAAGCCGCCGCACGCGCCAACGCGGAGGTCGGTGCTCTCTCGCCGGAACAGGCCGCCGCGATCGTTCAGGCGTGCGCGGAGATCCGGGACGGCCGCCTGCACGATCAATTCGTCGTCGACCTCATCCAAGGCGGAGCCGGGACCTCGACGAACATGAACGCCAACGAGGTCATCGCCAACCGCGCTTTGGAGCTGTTGGGCCACGCCCGCGGCGAGTACGCCGAACTGCACCCGCTCGACCACGTCAACCTCGGCCAGAGCACCAACGACGTCTACCCCACCGCGGTCAAACTCGCGCTCGACCGGCATCTCGCCGAACTCCTCGCCGCGCTGTCCGGACTGCGGGAAGCTTTCGCAGACAAGGCGATCGAGTTCGCCGACGTCCTCAAGATGGGACGGACCCAGCTGCAGGACGCCGTCCCGATGACGCTCGGCCAGGAGTTCGGGGCGTTCGCCGCGACGCTCGGCGAGGACGAACAGCGGCTCGCCGAAGCCCGACTTCTGCTGCACGAACTGAACCTTGGCGGCACGGCGATCGGGACCGGCCTCAACGCGCGTCCTGGGTACCGGGAACGAGCCGTCGCGCACCTGCGCGAGCTGACTGGGATCGCGACACTCGTCTCCGCACCCGACCTCATCGAGGCGACCCAGGACGTCGGCGTGTTCGTGCAGCTGTCCGGCGTGCTGAAACGCGTGGCGGTCAAATTGTCCAAGATCTGCAACGATCTCCGCTTGCTCTCGTCGGGGCCGCAGGCCGGGTTCGGCGAGATCGCGCTACCCGCGCGGCAGGCCGGGTCGTCGATCATGCCGGGCAAGGTCAACCCCGTGATCCCGGAGGCGGTCAACCAGATCGCCTTCGAGGTCATCGGCAACGACGTCACGATCACGCTCGCCGCCGAAGGCGGGCAGCTGCAGCTCAACGCCTTCGAACCGATCATCGCGCGGGCGCTGACGGCTGGCCTCGACCACCTCACCGCCGGGGCCCGCGTGCTCGCCGAACAGTGCGTACGCGGCATCACCGCGCGAAGGGAGCACCTGGCCGACCTCGTCGCTACCTCGACCGGGCTGGTCACCGCGTTGAGCCCGGCACTCGGCTACGAAACCGCGTGCACGCTCGCCTTGGAAGCACACCGAACCGGGCGTCCGGCGCTGGAACTCGTGCGGGAACGGCGGCTGCTGACCGACGACCAGGTCCTCGCGCTGACCACCCCGAAAGCCCTCACCGGCGGACCCTCCCGCACGTAAACGCTGGGTTTCGCCGCCATCAGACCCTCGTATCGGCACAGCTCAGCGCCTCTGCATAAGCCGAACAGATGCATTGCTTTGCTTATTACTTCTTGTTAGATGCCGTGGGCCGCTCTTAGCGTCCTCCCGAAGAACCGGTCCAAGGAGGCCACTCATGACCGCATCCGACGCCTCTCCGGCGCCAGACCTGGCCGACCAGAGCGCCGATCCCGCCACGCTGCGCCGCAGTGTCGCGGCCGGCGCCGTCGGCGTCTTCGTGCACTGGTTCGACTGGGCCGCTTACGCCTACCTCGCCGGCACCATCGCGTCCGTGTTCTTCCCGGCGGGCAACTCGACCGCCGGGCTGCTCGCGGTGTTCGGCGTCTTCGCGGTGTCGTTCGGGATCCGGCCGATCGGCGCGCTGATCTTCGGACCGCTGGGCGACAAGATCGGCCGCAAGCGGACGCTGTCGGTGGTCATCTTCGTGATGTCCGGCGCGACCCTGGTGATCGGCCTGCTGCCCGGGTACTCCACGATCGGCATCGCGGCCCCGATCCTGCTGGTGCTGCTGCGCCTGTTGCAGGGCCTCGCGGCAGGAGGCGAATTCGGCAGCGCGGCGAGCTTCCTGGCCGAGTACGCGCCGCGCCGTCGCCGCGGATTCGGCGTCAGCTGGCTGGAAGTCGGTTCGCTGCTCGGATTTCTGGCCGGTTCGTTCGTGTTCCTGCTGCTCTCGATCGGCCTGACGGACGCGCAGCTGGCGTCGTGGGGCTGGCGCGTTCCGTTCCTGATCGCCGCGCCGCTCGGCATCATCGGGTTCGTCATCCGCAGCAAGATCGAGGACACCCCGGAGTACCGCGCGCTCGAAGCGACCGACAACGTGCCGCGCAGCCCGGTCCGCGAACTGTTCCGCCACAACAAGAAGCAGCTCCTGCAGGCCGCTGGCTTGATGACCATGATGCACGTGCCGTTCTACGCCGTGCTCACCTATCTGGTCACCTACGAGACCGACTACCTCGGCCACTCGTCCGGCAGCGCGGCGGCGCTGTCCACGGTGATCTCGCTCGTCGGACTGTTCCTCGTGCCCTTCTTCGGCCGCCTTTCCGACCGCGTCGGCCGACGGCCCATCCTGATCGGCGCGGGCGTCGCGCTGTTCGTGCTCGCCACCCCGGCGTATCTGCTGATGCGCACCGGGCTCGTCGGAACCTGGATCGGCGGGCTCGCGCTCGGCGCCATCCTGGCGGCGATCCTCGGCACCTACGCGGTGTGGTCCGCGGAGATCTTCCCGACGCGCACCCGCCAAAGCGGGCTCTCGATCGCGTACAACATCACCGCGGCGCTGTTCGCCGGCACTGTGCCGTACCTGATGACTGTCCTGATTTCCGCTACCGGCAGCACTCTGGTGCCCGGGCCGTACCTGATGGTCGCGGCGGCCGTCGGTCTCGTCGCCGCGTTCTCGATGCGCGAGACCGTCGGAACTCCGTTGCTGCACAAGGAAGACCTGGAGAACACCGCAGCCTGACTCCTCCCCCTCGATTCACCAAAGGCGGTGAAGCGTGTCCGAACCCACCTTCGTCAACAGCGAATCCGGAAACCTGCGGCGGAACCTGCGCCGGATCGACTCGATCTTCCTCGCGATCGCGGCCATCATCTCAGTGGACACCATCGGCCAGATCGCGACTTCGGGGGCAGAGGCGGTCACCTGGACCGCCGTGCTCCTGGTGCTGTTCCTGTTCCCGTACGGGCTGGTCATGGCCGAGCTGGGCAGCGCGTTTCCCGCGGAGGGCGGCCCGTTCGTCTGGCTGCGGCTCGCCTTCGGGAAGCTGCCCGCCGCGCTCGGCACGCTGCTGTACTGGATCACCAACCCGGTGTGGCTGGGCGGATCGATCACCTTCCTCGCCGCGGCGACCTGGCAGCAGTATCTGGTTCCCGCCTCGCCGGGCGGGTTCGCGGACTACGCGTTCAAGCTGATTTTCATCTGGCTGGCGATCCTCGGCGCGGTGGTGAGCCTGCGGTACGGGAAGTGGTTCATCGCCGCCGGTGCGCTGCTGAAGGTCGGTCTCGTGGTGCTCTTCGCGGTCACCGCGGCGATCTATGCGGCCCGCCACGGCGTCCACGGCTCGCTGGCCTTCTCGCCGACTATCGGCGGATTCCTCGCCGTGGTCCCGGTTTTGATGTTCGCGCTGGTGGGCTTTGAAGCGCCGAACGGCGCCGCCGAGGAGATGCACAACCCACGTCGCGATGTCCCGGTCACTGTCGGGGTTTCGGGTTTGGTGTCGGCGTTGTGCTATCTGGTGCCGGTGTTCGGCATCGTGCTGGTGATGCCGGCGGACAAGATCAACGGACTCGGCGGCTTCCTCGACGCGGTGCGCCAGGTGTTCTCCGTGTACGGCGGCGCTTCCGGCGCGATGCTGACGCTCGCCGCGGTCGTGTTCGTCTTCGTCCTGCTGAACCAGGGCTGCTCGTGGATGATCGCTTCGGACCGCATTCAGGCGATGGCCGCCGTCGACGGGGCGTTTCCGCGGTGGTTCGGTGCTTTCCACCCGAAGCTGAACACGCCGTTGCGGGTCAACCTGCTTTCCGGCGTGGTGGCGACTGTGTTCACGGTGGTGGCGACGATTGTGCAGAGCAGTTCGGCGTCGGCGGTGTTCGCGGTCGTGCTGAACATCGCGGTGAGCACGTTGCTGCTGTCGTACCTGCTGATCTTCCCGACGATCCTGGTGCTGCGGCGGAAATACCCGTCGGTCGAACGCCCGTTCCGGGTGCCGGGCGGACGGGTCGGCCTGTGGGTCAGCGCGGTGCTGATCTACGCGTGGATCCTGCTCGGCGCGTGGCAGACCGTGGTGCCGGGGGTGCTCGACCGGATGCTCGGGGTGCCTTACGACTTCGAGGCGAAGTGGGGCGTGTCGCGGCTGACCTTCGAACTGTTCACGGCCGGGACGCTGGCGGTGCTGATCGGGTTCGGGTTCGTCGGGTATCTCATCGCCCGGCTGCAGCCCGCCCCGGTCGCGGAAATCCCCCAGCCGACCACGGCTTAGACCTTCCGCCCCACCACACCGGCCACACACCGGGCCGCGTCGCTCAGCGGCTTCAGCCGAGGCCCGTCCTGCCACCACTCGTCCGCGACCGACAAGCCGGGGCCATCGGTACGGCTCGGCGGGAGAAGCTCCAGGCCGGGCAGCATCGCCTCGATCTCCGCCCGGGTGCGGAACCGGCCGGCGCCGAGCGGTCCGGACACCAGGATCTCCTCGATCCGCTTCGCGACCGCGGTCAGCTCCGGCACCTCGGGGTCGTAGAAATGCGCCATCGCGACGTACGAACCGGGCGCGAGGGCGTCGATGTACTCGCGCATCACCTCGACCGCGCCGTCGCCCTCGTAGTGGTGCATCGTGCCGATGTGCAGCAGCGCGACCGGCTCCGAGAAGTCGAGGTACTCGCGCACCGTTTCGTGCTGCAGCACGGCCTGCGGCTCGAAGATGTCGGCCTCGACCATGTGCGTGAAGTCGTTGTCCTCGAGCAGCGCGCGGCCGTGCGCGAGCACCACCGGGTCGTTGTCGACGTACACCACGTGCGCGTCGCGGTGGTAGCGCTGCACGATCTGGTGGGTGTTCTCGGCCGTCGGGAGGCCGGAACCGCAGTCGAGGAACTGCCGGATGTCGGTCTGGCTCGCCAGCATCCGCAGCACGCGGTTGTGGAAGCCGCGGTTGCCGCGGGCGATGTGCACCGCCTCGGGGACCGCCGTGCTGATCTTCTCCATCACCGCGCGGTCCACCTCGTAGTGGTGGCTCCCGCCGAGGAACCCGTCGTAGATCCGCGCGATGCTCGGGCGGTTCGGGTCCACCCCGACCGGCACCTGGCTGGGCGACAACGGGGACGACGAGCCGGTCATGGACACCTCGCGGAGCAGTCGGTCGACAGTGGCCTACTGAGAGTAGTACTGCCGCCGCTCATCCGTGCCAGCGGCGCGGCTGGTCGCCGTTGTCGCCGCCCCATTGCTCCATGTACGAGCTGACCGCCGAGCGGAACGCGTCTCCCATCGGGTCGCGCGGCTGGTTCCGGCTGTCCTGCTGCGGGTCCTGCGTCGGCTGGACGCGCGGCGGCGGCGCGGTCGTCGCGGGACGGCTGCTGGCCCGGACGATCGTGTCCCGCACCTGGCCGCTGGCCGGGCCGGGGGACGCGCTCAGCGTGCTCACCGCGGGCGGCGCGGAAGAAGTCGTGTGCGCCGGAGCGGGCGGCGGCTGGACGGGCTGCGGATCGGCCCCGCCGGACGTCGACGGCCACAACGCCCACGAGCCCAGCCCGGCACAGAGCACCACTGCCGCACCGGCGAAGACGCCGTAGCGCGCGGGCCGTCGCTGGGCCGGCGGCGCGGTCTGCGCGGGCTTCGCGGGCGGATCCGCGGCGGGAACCGGGCCGCGTTTGGCGAGCTGTTCGGCCGGCGAACCGGTCGAAAGGTCGAGGACCCCGCCGAACGCCGAGGTCGTCTCGGTGCCGCTCTCGGCCCGGGGACGCACCAGCGGCGGGGGTTCGCTGCCGTCGATCCGGGGCATCGGCGCCGTCTCGGACAGCCGCACGAGATTCGCGACCGACTCGAGGTCGCTGCCGGACTCCGGGTTCCCCATCCAGACCTCCACCCCGCCGGGGCCGCGCGTCCGCGGCACTTCCGGCGCCGCAGATCCTAGGGACCCCCGGTCCGCGCTGTAAACCCGCCTCGGACGTGATCCAGTGCTCTCGACGGGTTTCCGCCCTGCGACGCGGCCGTTTCCGGTCGAAACCGACGCCGACAGCCCACCGGTGCGGACCGTTGACGCTCAGCGCAGCACGCGATACCGAAGGCTCGTCCCCCGCTGCGCCAGCAGCTCCAACCGCACCGGCGACCCTGCCCGCTCGAACAACCGCACGCCGCCGCCGAGCAACACCGGCATCACCATCACCGCGACCTCGTCCAGCAAACCCGCCTCCACACAGGCCCGCCCGACCGAAGCGCCCAGCACATTGACCGTCTTCTCCCCCGCCGCCGCTCGAGCCGCCGCGACGCCTTCCTCGAGAGACGAACAAAACGTCACCCCGGGCACCGCCGGCGCGACACCCCGGGTCAGCACCACCTGCGGCCCGTCCCACAAGCCGCCGAAGGCCTTGCCCTCGGCCTCGGTGCCGCGATAAGGGTCGTCGCCGGAGAAGGTCCTGCGGCCGACCAGCAGCGCGCCGACCTCCGCGGCCAGCTCGTCCGCCGAGGCGTCCCCGGTGTACGGCGCGAGCCATCCCATGTCCCCGCCCGGCCCGGCGATGAACCCGTCCAGCGACATCGCGGCGGAGTACAGCAGCTTTCCCATGTCAGTCCCTTCCGTTTTCCGTACCGACTCCCGGAAGGGCGCGAACTCATCGGTCAGCCGGACAGCGCGCGCCAAGCCTCCCGGCGTTCCCGCTGCCGTTCCGGGTCCGCGACCGGCGCCGCCGCGACCAGCCGGCGCGTGTAGTCCTCCTGCGGCGAGCCCAGCACCGATGCCACCGGACCCTCCTCGACCACCTTGCCGTGATGCAGCACGACAACCCGGTCCGCGACCCGCTCCACCACCGCCAGGTCGTGGCTGATGAACAGGCACGCGAACGCCAGTTCCCGCTGCAGGTCCGCCAGCAGGTCCAGCACCGAAGCCTGCACCGAGACGTCCAGCGCGCTCGTCGGCTCGTCCGCGATCAGCAGCCGGGGCCGCAGCGCCAGCGCCCGCGCGATCCCGACGCGTTGCCGCTGCCCGCCGGACAGTTCGTGCGGGTACCGGCCGCTCCAGCTCGGATCCAGGCGCACGGCGGCGAGAAGTTCCGCGACCCGCTCCCGGTGCTCGCCGCGTTCGCCGTGCACCACCAGCGGTTCGGCGATGCTCGCGCCGATCGTCGCGCGCGGGTTGAGCGCGGAGGCCGGGTTCTGGAACACGATCCCGATCTGCCGCCGGATTTCCCGCCGCTGCCGGGCCGACGCCCGCGCGATGTCCACGCCGTCGACCTGCACGGTGCCCGCCGACGGCGCGACCAAACCGGTCAGCACGGACGAGATCGTGCTCTTGCCCGAACCGGATTCGCCGACGAGGCCGAGCACTTCGTCGGTCCCGATCGTCAGGGAGACGCCGTCGACCGCGCGCACCGGCGGAGCGCCGCCGCCGACCCGGTACGTCACCGCCAGATCGGTCACCGAAACCAGCGGAGCCGACGTCGGCCGCACCGCACCAGCAGGCGCGGAACCCAGCGACAGCACCGAATCCAGCAGTTCCCGCGTGTAGCCGGCCTGCGGTGCGGCGAACAATCCGGCCGCCGTGTTCTGCTCGACCACCTCGCCGTCACGGAGCACCACGACCCGATCCGCGACGTCCGCGACCACCCCCATGTCGTGCGTCACCAGCAGGATCGCCGTGCCGAGCCGGTCCCGCAGCGACCGCAGCAGCTGCAGGATCCCGGCTTGCACGGTGACGTCCAGCGCCGTGGTCGGCTCGTCCGCGATCAGCAGCTTCGGATCGTGGATCAGCGCGATCGCGATCACCACCCGCTGCAACTGCCCGCCGGACAGCTCGTGCGGGTAGGCGCGCAGCACGCGCCGCGCGTCCAGCTCCACGAGCTCCAGCAGTTCCCGGGCCCGTTCCCGCGCCGCTGCCCGGGACACCTTGCGATGTGCCCGGACGGCGTCCACGAGCTGCGTGCCGATCCGGAACACCGGGTTCAGCGCGCTCATCGGCTCCTGGAACACCATGCCGATCTCGCCGCCGCGCACCGCGCGCAGCGCCGGACCGTCCACTGTGTACAGATCGCGGCCGTCGAGCACCGCGGAACCGGTCACCGTCGCGGTGTCCGGCAGCAGGCCGAGCAGCGACAGCGCGGTGACCGACTTGCCGGAACCGGACTCCCCGACGAGGGCGACGACCTCGCCGGGGCGCACCTCGAAGCTCACCTCGCGGACCGCGACAGCGTCGAGGGTGTCGCCGAACCGGATCGAGACGTCGCGCAGGGACAGCAGCTGCTCGGACACGGGATTACTTCGCCAGGCCCATCTGGAGGTAGTTCGGGTACGCCGGGAACGCGCCGATCGCGAAATTGCCGACCTTCGCGCCGTGCAGGAACGAGTTGCGCGTGTAGATCAGCGGGATCACCGGCGAGTCCTGCATGATCCGCTTGTCCGCCTTGGCCCACAGCTTCCCGGCCGCCGTCGGGTCGACCGTGCCCTGCGCCTGCGCGATCAGCGCGTCCACCTCGGGCACCGAGTAGCGTGCCTCGTTGTAGCCGCCGTTGCCGATCTCCGAGGTGCCGAACAGCGGCTCGATGTTGGCGTTGGCGCTCGGGAAGTCCGGCTGCCACGAGCCCAGAGTCAGGTCGTAGTTGCCGTCATTGCCGGTGACTAGCGTGGTCCACGCTTCGTCGTCGAGCGGACGCAGCTTCGTGCGGATTCCCGCTCGCTGCAGCGCGGCCTGGATCGCCTGCGCTTTGTCCGCCTCGTTGTTCGCCGTCGACACCGGGAAGTCCAGGTTGTCGATGCCGTTCGGGAAACCCGCCTCGGCGAGCAGCTGCTTCGCCTTCGCGACGTCGCCGTTCGGCGGGGCCGGGTAGAGGTCGTACACCTCGCGCCCGGCGATGCCCTCGGTGATCAGCGTCGTGGCGATCGGGCCGGCCAGGTCCGCGCTGCCCGCGGCGGCGACCTGGTAGGCGGTCTTGTCCACGGCGTACTGGAACGCCTGGCGCACCTTGGGATTCGCCAGCGGGCCGCGCTTGGTGTTCAGCGCGAGGTAGGCCAGCGCGCCGGACTTCGACGTGACGAGCTGGTTCTTCGCCGCCGGGTTCGTGCGGATCTGCGCCAGCTGCGCCGGGTTCACGAACGACGAGCCGAACGCGAACGCGTCGTTGCCCTGGCTGGCCAGCAGCCGCTTCGCGACGACGCCGGTGTCCTGGCCCATCTGGATCACGACCGCGTCCGGCAGGCCGGTGCGCGCGAGGTCGGTCTTGGCGTCCCAGTTCGGGTTCCGGACGAACTTGACCTGGACGCCCTTCTGGTACGACTCGACCTGGTACGGGCCGGACGCTACCGGCTTCGTGTCGTAGGTCGCGTCGGTCCCCTTGCCCTTCGGCACCGGCGCGAACGCGGGCATGCTCGCGATCCACGGCCAGTCGCCGTACGGCCGGGCCAGGTGGAACACGATCGTCTTCGGGTCCGGCGTCTCGATCGACGCGAGCTCGCCGCCCTTGAACGGGCCCTTGTATCCGGCCGCGCCGTCGAGCAGGTTCTTGTGGTAGCTCAGGCCGCCGGAGAACGCCGGATCGAACGACCGCTCGATGCCGTGCTTGATCTCGGCGCTGGTGATCGGCGTGCCGTCGGCCATCTTCAGGCCGTCCTTGAGCGTGTAGGTCCAGGTCTTGCCGTCCGCGCTCGCCCGGCCGGTGTCGGTGGCGAGGTCCGGGACCACGGTGGCCGGGCCGTCCTCGGCGGTCTTCCACGCGGTGAGCCGCCGGTGGATCAGGCTGATCGTGGTGATCGCCAGGTTCTGGCTCTTCGCCGGGTCGAGGTGCTGCGAGGTGGTGTCGCTGAGGATGTACAGCGTGCCGCCGGACGCCACCGCGACCGCGCCCCCGCCGCCGGACTGCTCGTTCGCGTTGCACGCGGCGAGGAACGCCCCTGCCCCGGTGACCGTGGCGGTGATGCCCAGCGCCTTCAGGAAGTCCCTGCGATCCATGGTTTTTCCGTTCCCTTTCTCAAGAACCGAGCCGAGCACGGGGGTCGAGGACCCCGTAGAGCACGTCCACCGCGAAGTTCGCGAGAACGACGAAGAAGGCGGCGAACAGGCTGACGCCCATCAGCACCGGTAGGTCCACCTGGTGCACGGCGTCGACGAGCAGCCCGCCGAGACCCGGCAGCGCGAACACCCGCTCGGTGATCACCGCGCCGCCGAGCAGCGCGCCGAGGTCGACCGCGAACACCGTCACCACCGGCAGCAACACGTTGCGCAGCGCGTATTTCCCGACGACGGTCCGCTCCGGCAGGCCGACCGCCCGCGCGGTGCGGATGAAGTCCTCGCCCATGATTTCGAGCATCTGGCCGCGCGAGAGCCGGGCGTACACCGCGGCGTTGATGAACGCCAGCACCAGCCACGGCAGCACGAGGTGCCACGCCCAGTCGACCGGGCTTTGCGCGAACGTCACGTAGCCGCTCACCGGCACCACGTCGAGGGTGAAGCCGAAGAGCAGAATTCCCAGCAGCCCCACCAGGTACGCGGGCGCGGACACCCCGGCGAGCGTCACCGTCATCGCGGCCCGGTCGGCGAACTTGCCGCGGCGCAGCGCGGAGAACACGCCGGTCGCGACGCCGGCGATCAGCCAGATCACCGACGCGCCGATGGCCAGCGAAACCGTGATCGGCAACCGGTCGCCGATCAGCGCCAGCACCGGTTCGCTCTGCTGGAAGGAATACCCGAAGCAGGGCGCGGAGCAGACGATCGCCGTCACGCCGGTGCCGAACGTGCGGCCGGTGAAGATGCCGCCGAGGAAGTCGAAGTACTGCTGGATCCACGGCTTGTCGAAGCCCATGAACTCCCGCGCCAGCGCCAGGTTCTCCGGCGTGCACGGCTTGCCGCAGGACATGAACGCCGGGTCGGTGGGCAGCAGGTAGAACACCGCGAAGGTGCCGAAGCTGACCACGAGCAGCACGCCGACCATGCCCAGCAGGCGGATGCCCACGAAACGCAGAGTGCGGTTCACCGGCGCACCGCCGTCTTCGGGTCGAGCGCGTCGCGCAGCCCGTCGCCGAGCATGTTGAACGCCAGCGTCGCGACGAACAGCGCGGCGCCGGGGAAAATGAGGAACATCGGATCGGTCTGCACCCAGTTGATCGCGTCGCTGATGGAACGGCCCCAGCTCGGCGTCGGCGGCGGGATGCCGACGCCGAGGAACGACAGCGCGGCTTCCAGGCCGATGTTGGCCGGGATGCTCACCGTCGCCAGCACGATGATCGGCGCCCACAGGTTCGGCAGCAGCTCGCGGCGGAACACGTGCGCGCCGCCCGCGCCGAGTGCGCGGGCCGCCTTGACGAAGTCGCGGTTGCGCAGGCTCAGCGTCTGCGCGCGGACCACCCGGGCCACGCGCGGCCAGCCGAACAGGCCGATCACCGCGATCAGCAGCAGCGGCCGCGGGATGGACTGCGGGGCGACCGCGCCGAGCGCGATCATGAAGATCAGCTGCGGGAATCCGAGGAGCACGTCGGTCACCCGGCTCACCACGGTGTCCCACCAGCCGCCGACGTACCCGGCGCTCGCCCCGAGCAGCACGCCCAGCAGCATCGACACCGCGGTCGCGGCGAGCCCGATCAGGAACGACGTGCGCGCGCCGTACGCGACGACCGCGAAGAGGTCCCGCCCGGTCAGCGGTTCGACGCCGAACCAGTGGCTTCCGCTGATCCCGCCGAGGAATCCCGCGCCGGTGCCGTCGGCCGGATTGAGCAGTTCGGTGTGGTAGGTGTACGGATCCTGGCCCTCGATCAGGGCGAGCAGGGGAGCCGCGAGAGCGGTGACGATCACCAGCACGATGACGACCGCGCTGGCTTGCGCCCAGCGGTCGTGCCGCAGCGCGCGCCACAGGTTCCGGGAGGCCGGAGCGGCCGCCGGGACCCCAGCGCCGCCCGGGGACAGGATGTCGGACAACGGTTCCCTATGCAGATCAGCGTTACTTGACGACGTGACAGTAAAGAACGCGAAGGAAATTCACCACGACGGCGGCGCCCGTCCCGGATCGTGAGACATCGCCGACGTCACACCTCCCCCGGGAGTTCGTGCTGTTCGCGCAGGTCACCGGCGGTCGCGCGGCCCGGGTCAGTGTGCCGTGCGGACAGGCGTCCGGCCAGTGTTGTTGTCACCCGTTCGGAGGCAGTCCCGGGGCAGCAGGCTGACTCGGTTTGTGCCGCCGTCCGCCCGGCGCTGGACTGGCCGCACGTAGCCAGTCTCCTGTGGACGGAAGGACCTGCCGATGTTTCGCTGCTCGCGCCGCAAGCTGACCGGAGTGCTGATTGCCGCGGCTTCGGCCGCCTTGCTGATCAGCCCTCCCGCCTCGGCGGTCACCGCGGCGGTGAACGGCGGCGACGCGATGTACACCGTCTCGCCGGGGCCCGGGCGCGAGCCTTACTACTGCTCCGCCGGGTTCGCGATCCTCGTCAAGGACGTCCGGTACCTCCTCACCGCGGGGCACTGCACCGAGCACGGGCTCGATTGGAAAGACATCGGCCGCAACGTGGACAGCCACTTCCCGGTGACCGACTACGGCCGCGTCGAGAACCCGTCCGGCTCCGGGCACAGCCGGGTCGATCTTTACGACGGCAGCACCCAGCGGATCCTGCGCGCGGGCACGCCGGCGGTGGGACAGCTGGTGTGCCGGAGCGGCATGACCACGAAGAAGACGTGCGGAAAGGTCTTGGGCCTCAACCAGACCGTGAACTTCGGCGACGGCAAGCAGGTGGTGGGGACGATCGCCACCGACATCCCGGTCGGGGCAGGCGACAGCGGCGGCCCGTTGTTCTACGCCGGGGTGGGCTACGGGGTGCTGTCCGGCGGGAACAACCAGGTCAGCTTCTTCCAGCCGTTGCCGCCGGTGCTCGCCGCCTACGGGGCCACGCTCGCCTGATCTTCGGGTTCGTGAGGGGAACCCTGACGGACTCTGATTCCGTGAAGGTTCCCCTCACGGACTTCTCTGGGTGTGGGGACGCCCAAGCTGGGCGCGAAGGCTACGCGACGGCGTCCGCGTCGAGAGCGATCCAAAACCGGTCCTCGCCGCGCCTTCGGCCGTCCGGGACCCCGCCGTTGGACAGGATCGCCCGGCGCGAACGCTCGTTGTCCGTCTCGCAGGTCAGCAGCACGCGGTCGAGCCCGAGCCGGCGGCACTCCACGAGCCCGGCCGTCAGCATCCGCGTCGCGTGGCCTTGTCCGCGCCACGGGGAAACCACGTGGTACCCGATGTGGCCGCCTGCCTCGGCGAGGTCGGCGGTGAGTTCGTGCCGCACGACCAGAGTGCCCAGGTAGTACTCGCCGGAGACGTACCAGAAGAGCGTGGAGGGCACTCCCCAGCGCGGCTGCACCTCGCGCCGCGCGGCGACGAACCCGGCGAAGTCAACGCTCGCCGCGTCCAGCCAGTCGGTCGGACGGCCTTCGTACAGGCAATCCACCTGCTCGCCGACGAGGTACGACGTGCGCACCTCAACCGTGGGCAGGACAAGGCGGGGCGGCTCGACGAGACGGATCATCGGCCCAGTCTCGCTGTCGATCGCCCGGCGCACAGCTTATTTTCGCCTCCGGGAGTCAGCCCTGCGCGAGCCCGGCGTGCCCCTCGCGCAGCGCTCGCTTGACGATCTTCCCGCTCGGGTTCTTCGGCAGCGCGTCCACGAACACCACGTACTTCGGGCACTTGTAGCTCGCCAGGTGTTCGCGGGCGTGCGCGAGAACCTCGGCCTCGGTGAGCATGACGCCTTCGCGCGGCACGATCGCCGCGGTAACCGCCTCGATCCAATGTGGATGCGACACCCCGAACACGGCGACCTCGGCGATCCCGTCGAGCAGGTACAGCGCTTCCTCGACCTCGCGGCTCGCGACGTTCTCGCCGCCGGTCTTGATCATGTCCTTCTTCCGGTCCACCACGGACAGGTAGCCCTCGTCGTCGAGCACGCCGAGGTCGCCCGAATGGAACCAGCCGCCTTCGAAGGCCGCGGCGGTTTTCTCCTCGTCCTCGTAGTAGCCGAGCGTCGCGTGCGGGCTGCGGTGCACGATCTCGCCGACCTCTCCAGGCGGCAGCTCGCGGCCGTCCTCGTCGACGATCCGGGTCTCGACGTTGATCGACGCCCGGCCCGCCGAACCCGCCTTCGCGAGCTGTTCGTGCGGACGCAGGATCGTGGCCAGCGGGGCCATTTCGGTCTGGCCGTAGAAGTTCCACAGCTGCACGTCCGGCAGCCGGCGCGAGAGCTCGCGCAGCACCTCGGCGGGCATCGGCGACGCGCCGTAGTAGCCCTTCCGCAGGCTCGACAGGTCCGTCGTGTCGAACGCTGGGTGCCGCAGCAGCGAGATCCACACCGTCGGCGGCGCGAACAGCTTCGTGGCGCGTTCGCGTTCCACCGCGGCCAGCAGCGCCGCCGGGTCCGGGCCGGGCAGGATCACGCTCGTCGCGCCGAGGTAGACGTCGACCGACAGGAAGCAGTCCAGCTGCGCGCAGTGGTAGAGCGGCAGGGAATGCACCTCGATGTCGTCGCTGGTCATGCTGCCGTCAAGCGCACATGAGACATACTGCGCGATGAGTGACCGGCTCGACAGCAGCACGCCCTTCGGCCGCGATTCGGTGCCGGAGGTGTACATCAGCCGCAGCGGATCGTCGTCCGCGACGAGCACCGCCGGAGCGGTTTCGTCGCCGGGCTCGTCGATCCAGTCCGCGACGCTCTCCCAATCGCCCGTGCCGCCGATCCGCCCGCGCAGGACATCGGTGCGGCCCGAGCGCTTCAACGCCTCCGCCGCGGTGTCGAGCAGCGCGTCCTCGGCGATCAGCCCGGACACTCCGGCGTGGCCGAGGATGAACGCGACTTCCTCCGCGCCGAGCATGAAGTTCACCGGCACCAGCACCACGCCCAGCTTGGCCGTGGCGAACACGAGCACCGCGTACTCCCAGCAGTTGCGGCTGAGCAGCGCGAGCCGGTCGCCCTTCGCGAGACCGCGTTCGGCGAGCCGGTGCGCGCAGCGGTTGACCGCCGCGTCGAACTCGCGGTAGGTCGCCCGTCGCTCGCCGGAGACGATCGCGAGCTTGTCCGGGAGGCGCAACGCGGTGCGCCGCACGAGATCCCCGACGGAATGCTGGCGGGCGTGCTGGATCGCTTCCGCCGTTTCGGCGCTGAACGGGCTCGGCATAGCCGGAGTCTCATCCACCGGCGCGGCGTGCGCAAGCAGGACCGGCGGGCGCCCTCGGTAGGCTTTCCGGCACACCTGGGGAGAGGCGAGTGGACGAGACCGAAGCACCGACGCTCGACCGGCCGGACATCACCGGCCGGCTGCCCCGGTACCGGCTCGTCCGCCAGCTCGCGCACACCTGGATGAGCGAGGTCTTCGAAGCGGTCGACACCGCGGACGAGCGGACGGTGGCGCTCAAGGTCGTCGGCCCGGAGTTCCTGGCGGCGCGCGAATCCCGCACCCGCTTCGAGCGCGAAACGCGCATCGCGCTCGAACTCGAGCACCCGAACATCGTTCCGGTGCTCGACGCCGGGTTCACCGACGACGGGCGCCTGGGCTACCTCGCGATGGAGTACATCCGCGGCGCCAATCTCGCGCGGGTGCTCTCCGAGCGGGGCCGGCTGTCGTTCAAGGAGACCGTCGCGATCGGACGCGGGATCGCCGCCGCGCTCGACGCCGCCCACGAACGGCGGCTCGTGCACCGGGACGTCAAACCCGGCAACATCCTCCTCGACGCCCAGGGCCGCCCGTACCTCTGCGACTTCGGCATCGCCCGCCAGCTCGACCTCACCCAGCTGACCCAGACCGGCGCGTTCCTCGGCACCGTCGGCTACGCCGCTCCCGAACAACGCCAGGGCAAACCGGCCACGTCGGCCGCCGACGTCTACTCGCTCGCCTGTGTGCTCCGCGAATGCCTCACCGGTGCTCCCCCGACCCACCACACCCGCCTCCGGCGCCCCGGCGCCAGCGCCCTCCGCCGGTCGCTCCGCCCCGATCCGGCGGCCCGGCATCCGACGTGCACCGCGCTGGTCGAGAACCTGGTCGCCACCGGACACCGGCAGCGGTGGGTGCGCGCCGGAATCCCGGTCGCCGCCGTGGGACTGCTTGTCGCCCAGCTGACCACCGGCGGCCTGTCCGGGCTCGACGACGCCACGCTCGCCCGGCTGCCCGCCGCCCTGCGCGCCGATTGCGCGGCCGCGGACTCGACCGTCGACGGCGCGACCGCGACTGTCACCTGCCGCGATCCGTCCGGGCGCGCAGCCACCACCTCGCTTTACGCAGATCCGAAACAGGCCGCGGACGCCTACTCGGCCGCCTTGTCCCGTGCCGGAGTGTCTGCCGGACAAGGAGACTGCTCCGTCGCGGCTGAGGCAGAACACCGTTACCCGGCAACCGGGCCCGCTCTCGGCCGGGTCTTCTGCCTATCCGGCGCCGGAGAGTCCATTGTGGTCTGGAAGGACGACGCCGCGCGCGCGGTCACCACCGTCCGGACCTCGGCGAACGACGACGCGGCTTTGCGGGCCGCCTGGGCCGGTTGGACCGGCGCATCGGCTTTCCCGACCCCGGACGAAGAAGCCCTCACGAAGATCGCCGCCGGAAACAAGTGCCACCGCGCACCACCGGCGGATCTCGGCGCCTACCCCGGAGCCATCGCCGGAATCGCCTGCACGCCACGCGGAACCGGCGCGCGCGATGTCTCCTACTACCGCTTCGCCGACACCCGGACCCTGCGCAACGACTTCGACAGTCTCGTCGCCGCCGCGAAGGCACCGAGCGGGAAACCTTGTCCAGGGGCATCCCTGAGCACCACCCGCTTCGACTGGCTGAGTGTCGACCTCGGGCAGGTGCTCTGCCGTCCCGGCCGCGAAGGCACCGTCGCGCTCGACTGGAGCCTCGATTCCTTCCGCCTCGTCGGCCATGTCACCGGCGCCGACGCGACGACCACCGGCGGATGGTGGTCGGAGTGGCATCTCGCGCCGCTGAACCAGATCGTCGCGCAGGTCAACCGCGAGTCCTCCCCTGCGTTCCCGACCCCGGCCGAAAACGCGCTGTTGCAACGGATCCCGCCAGCGTCGCGGATCAACTGCGTGCGCCCGTCCGCGGATCAGCGCTGGAAGGACCTCGGCGCTGTGCAGGCCGATGCCGCTGTCGCCTGTGGACAGACCAGCGGCGCCGGCCTCGTCGTCTACTACCAGCTTCCGGACGCCGCCACGATGAATCAGGTCTTCAACAGCACCGAGACCACCGAAAAGGCGTGCACCGACCAGCCGGCCGACTTCACCGCCGACCGCCCCTACTCTCGCGACGGCCGCACCGGACGGCTGGCCTGCGCGACGCTCACGCCGAGCGGCGAGCGTTATCTCAAGTGGACAGACGACCAGTCGAGGATCCTCGCGATCGCCCATCGCGGCACCGAACCGTTCGCGATGATGGACTGGTGGACCCACGACTCCGGCCCGTCCTGAGCGCTCAGCCCTGCACCGAACCGCCAACCGAGGCCGACCCGGTGACGTTCCCGGACCCGCCGCTCGCGGTGTGCGCGGACTCCTTGCCGTCGACCACCGAATACATCTCCACGTGGCCGCTCGCGCCGGAATAGGTGATCTCCAGCGTCCACTGGTGCGGTTTCCCGTCCGCGGGCACGGTGAGCGACTGCCGCCACGGCATCTTCACCGGCCCGGTTTCCTTGGCGGCGCCGTCCAAGGTGTAGGTGACCTGTTTCAGCGAACCGGAACCGGTCGCGTTCAGCACGAGCGTGTGCGGCTGGCGGTCCGGCACCGATTCCTTCGCGGGCGCGGCGGACGAAGACGGCGGCACCGGTTCGGGCGCGGGAGCCGGGGCGGGGCTGCCCGAGCACGCCGTCAACGCGGCGAGCAGCGCGACCGGGGCGAGCAATGTCCGAGCAGCGATACGAAAATCCATGCGCGCACCGTACGGAGCGACCGCGGGGACCGGTCCCGGCTCAGCCGTCCTTCGCCCACACCCGCACGGCCACCGCGACGGCGATCCCGACAACGCCGAGCACAATCCCCGCGACCAGCAGCCCGGACGCGATCAACCCGAGCGCCGCGACCGCGAACAGCCCGAACTCCAGGAAGAACCGCGTCGGCTCCGGGCTGCGCCGCTTGGCCCGCGGCGCGATCACGAGCCCCCAGATCACCGCCGCCAGCGCCGGCCACAGCACCGCCGCCAGGATGTCGAGGAACACGTTCCCGCCGAGCCGCGCGCCGGCGACCGCGAGACCGGCGAGCAGCGCCAGCTCGGTCAGGAAGCGGATGACGAGCACCGCGCCGGGGAAACCGCGCAATTCGGGTCGAGTGGTGGTCACGGCAGGAGCCTAACGGCCGGGCCCGCGCTCCGTGCGCGGAGTCGCGGACCCGGCCGGAATCAGCGCCGGGCGACCATCCGGGACAGCGTCATCAGGATCGCCCCGAACACCAGCAGCGCCGCACCGAACACCGCGAGCCGAGGAGTGCTCACCCCGGTCTTCGCCAAAGCCTGCTGCTTCGGCTGCGAAGCTTCCGGCGCGGAGGTCTGCGTCGGCTGGCTGGTCGTGACCTTCTGCGGGGCCGAGGCCTTCGGCGTCACCTTCGCGACCTCGTGGACGCGGGCGGTGAGCGAGTCGGCGTGCTTGGCGTCCGACAGCGATCCCGGCGGGTTCGCCTGCTTGCCGCCCGCCCAGACGAGACCGCTGATGTCCTTCTTCGGCGTGGTCGAAGAAGTCGATGCCGGCGGCTTAGTGGCGGAAGAGGTCGAGGACGCCGGGCTGCTCGACGTCGTCGGGCTCGCCTTCGTACTCGTCGTCGGCGACGTGGTGGGCGAACTCGTCGGTGTCTTGGTCGGGGTCTTGGTCGGCGTCTTGGTCGCCGAGGAGTTCGGCGGCGCGCTCGTGGTCGGCGTCGGCGGCTTCGTCGAAGTGGTCGGCTTCGGCGGCGCCGGAGCCTCGCTCTTCGGAGCGTCGCCGCCGGCGAACTTGATCAACTGCTCCATCGAACCGTTGAACGAGTCCTGGTCGCCGGGCTTGTTGCCGGAGTCCGAGTACTGCCACACCGTGTAGTACCGCCAGCCCGAGGGCAGCGGGCCCGCGCTCTGCGCGTACCGGGCGATGAACAGCGGATGCGTGTCGCCGAACGCGTTCGAGTTGCCGGTGCAGGTCTTCCACCAGTCGGTGGTGGTGTAGAGCATCGGCCAGCGCGACGTTTTCGCGTGCAGCCGCTCGGAGAACGACCGCACCCACGACACCATCGCCGACTGCGACAGGCCGAAGCAGGTCGAGCCGTACGGGTTGTATTCGATGTCCAGCATCGGCGGCATGGTGCGGCCGTCCGCGGACCAGCCGCCGCCGTGCGCGACGAAGTAGTCCGCCTGCGTCGCGCCGTCGGACACGTCCGGACGCGCGAAGTGGTACGCGCCGCGGATCATCCCGACGTCGTAAGAACCGTTGTACTGCTGCGCGAAGTACGGGTTCAGGTACCCGGTTCCCTCGGTCGCCTTGACATACGCGAAGCGCGCGCCCGCGTTCCAGGCGCCCTTCCAGTCCACATTGCCCTGGTGCCCGGACACGTCCATGCCCGGCACCTCGGCAGATGCCGCCACCGCCTGGGGCGCGTGCAGCAGCCCCAACGCTCCGACCGCAGCTACCGCTGCCGCCGCGACGACCGCACCCGCCCGAGCCGCTATCCGCCCGGAGCCCGTCATCCTCTACTCCCTCTTCTTTTCCCGCCCTGGGAGCGCTCCGGCCGTCCGCCTCTCTTCCCCAAGAGCGGCACCGGATCACCTGGGCGAGCCCCAGTGTGTGTGACACGCGGGACGCCTGTAAACCACTGGGAGTGATGTGACGCGTGGTACACAAGAGGTTTTCCGAGGTCACCGGGGGTACGGCCGGTGCGGGGCGGGATGAAACTCACCCACCCCGGGTCACTGTCGGCAGCGGGCCCGGCACTCGTCGCAGTGGGTAATCAGGCCGCCTCGGCCGGGGCGGAGCAACGCCGGGGAGCCGAACGGCGGACACCGCGGTTTGTCATCGCGCAAGGGCCGAAGGTCGGTCGTCCGGACCCGCCGGGGACTCGCCCGGGCCGCGCGACACGCCCGGCCCGGCGAGCCGTTCACGAACAACTCCCCCGCGCCGGAAACCCTTGCCCGCACTGCGGAAACCGGCCGCTACCAGCGCTTTCCGCCCGAACGCCGGTAATCGTCCGGCCACACAGCGTCAACCAGGCAGACGTCTTCGCAACATCTTGGCAACCGGCTTGACACCGGCTGTGGTCCGGACCACCCTGCAGGACATTGGTCTACACCATTTGTCATTCAGCCCCGGTCGCCGACGACCGGGCACCGAAAGGACGAGACACGTGAAGCGCTGGCTCAAGCTGGCGGCGGGAGCCGCCGCCATCACGCTCGCCACGGCCGGGTGTGCCGGCTCCGGCGGGAGTGAGAACGCCTCGAGCGCTGGGGGCGCGCAGGACGGCAAGCTGACGGTCTGGCTGATGACCGGCTCCGCGCCGGACAGCCTGACCGCCGCCCTGAACAAGGAATTCGAGGCCGCCCACCCCGGCGTCAAGGTCGACTACCAGATCCAGCAGTGGAACGGCATCCAGCAGAAGCTGACCACCGCGCTGGCGAGCGACACGCCGCCGGACGTCATCGAGGTCGGCAACACCCAGACCCCCGCGTTCGCCGCGCAGGGCGTGCTGGCCGACCTCTCCGGCGACGTCAACAACCTCAACGGCGGGCAGTGGCTCGCCGGGCTCAAGGCGTCCGGCCAGTACGACGGCAAAACCGTCGGCGTGCCGTTCTACGCCGCGAACCGCGTCGTGATGTACCGCAAGGACATGTTCGAGCAGGCCGGCATCACCCAGCCGCCCGCGTCGAACGACGAATGGCTCGCCGACATCGCGAAGCTGAAGACGAAGTTCGGCAGCGACCCGCAGTTCCAGCCGCTCTACATGCCGGGCCAGAACTGGTACGCGCTGTCGTCGTTCATCTGGGACAACGGCGGCGACATCGCCAAGGGCGAGGGCAAATCCTTCAAGTCGTCGCTCAACACCCCGGAAGCCAAGGCGGGCCTCGAGTTCTACAAGAAGCTCGTGGACACCTCCGGCACCACCGCGCCGAAGGACAACGACGAGGCCACCCCGCAGCAGGCCGGCATCTACGCCGCGGGCAAGGTCGCCATGTTCATCGGCACCCCGAACGAGGTGGCGACCGCGGCCAAGACCGACCCGGGCATCACCGCGAAGACCGGCGCGTTCCCGATCCCGTCGAAGACTCCCGGCCAGGGCGCGCCGGTGTTCCTCGGCGGCTCGAACCTGCTCGTCCCGCTCAACAGCAAGCACCAGGACCTCGCCAAGGACTACCTGAAGCTGCTGACCAGCACCAAGTACATGACGCAGCTCGCCGCCGGCGGCTACGTGCCGGGCACCTCGACCGACCTCAGCGCGCTCGACAAGGACCCGCTGGGCTCGGTGATGGCGAAGGCGTCGAAGAACGGCCACGCGATGCCGACCAGCCCGAAGTGGGGCGAGGTCGAATCCGGCCAGAACCCGCTGAAGGACATGCTGACCGCTTACCTGACCGGGAAGAAGACTCTCGACCAGGCCGCGGCCGACGCGAACACTGCCCTCGACAAGATCATCGGCGGATGACCGCGACGAAGGACACTCCGGTGCCGGCGGGGGCGACCCCGCCGGCACCGGCGCACGTCGGGGCGGCGCGGAAGCGGGGCAGCGGCTGGTTCAGCGAGCGGCTCATGCCGTACCTGCTGATCCTCCCCGCGCTCGCCGCCGTGCTGGTGCTGCTCGGCTGGCCCACCGTTCAGATGCTCGGCATCAGCCTCCGCCAGCTCGACCTGCGCGAGCTGGTGACCGGCAAGATGGTGTGGATCGGCTTCAAGAACTACACCGACGTGCTGTCCGACCCCGAGTTCTGGGCAGTCGCGCTCCGCACGGTCCTCTTCACCGGCGCGCTCGTCGCCGGAACCCTGCTCGTGGCACTGCTGATCGCGGTGCTGATGCGCCACCTCAACCCGGTGCTGCGGATCTTCGTGCAGGTCTCGCTGGTGCTCGCGTGGGCGGTGCCGGTCATCGCCACCACCACGGTGTTCCAGTGGATCTTCGACCAGCAGTACGGCATCCTCAACAAGACGCTGGACCGGCTGGGCTTCCATTCGTTCATCGGGTATTCGTGGTTCTCCACCGGCACGAGCACGCTCGTGGTGATCGGGCTGCTGGTGCTGTGGCAGGCCGTCCCGTTCGTCGCGTTCACGCTCTACGCGGGCCTCATCGGCGTGCCGCGCGAGCAGTACGAGGCGGCGGGCATCGACGGAGCCGGGCCGTGGCAGACGTTCCGCGCGGTCAGCTGGCCGGCGATCCGGCCGATCCTGACGATGGTGACGTTCCTGTCGATGCTGTGGGACTTCAACATGTTCGCCCAGGTGTGGGCCATCCGCCAGGGCGGCCCGGACGGCGCGAGCACGACGCTGGCGATCATGCAGTACCTCAAGGGCATCGCGGGCAGCCACTTCGGCTCCGCCGCGGCCATCGCCACCATCATGCTGGTGCTGCTCCTGCTGGTCACCGGCCGGTACGTGCAGCTGCTGGTCCGGACGAAGGACGGGGAGATCGCATGAGGAAGTCCCTGCCCGCCCGGGTGCTGGTGTCGATCGCCGGCGTGCTCGTGGCGCTGCTGTTCCTCTTCCCGACGTACTGGATGTTCACGACGTCGCTGAAGACGCCGGGCGACGTGCTGTCGCCGAGGTACGACCTGATCCCGACCTCGGCGACGCTGTCGAACTTCGCGTCGGCGCTGACCAAGCCCGGGTTCGTCACGTACCTGACCAACAGCCTGATCGTGACGCTCGGCGCGGTGCTGGCCGCGCTGGTGGTGGGCGTGCTCGCGGCGATCCCGCTCGCGCGCTTCCGCTTCCGCGGCCGCAAGGGGTTCCTGCTGCTGATCCTGGTGGCGCAGCTGGCCCCGCTCTCGGCGCTGTTCATCCCGATGTACCTGCTGATGCGCGACATCGGGCTGCTGAACACGCTGCCGTCGCTGCTGCTGGTGTACTTCGCGACGTCGCTGCCGTTCACCGTGTGGATGCTCTACGGGTTCGTCAACGGCATCCCGTACGACCTCGAAGAGGCCGCGATGATCGACGGCTGCAGCCGGGTCGGCGCGTTCCGCCGGGTCACGCTGCCGCTGCTCGGGCCGGGCCTGGTGACCACGTCGGTGTTCAGCTTCATCACGGCGTGGAACGAATTCCTGTTCGCGCTGGTGTTCATGCGGGACCAGTCGAAGCAGACGCTGCCGGTGTGGCTGTCGTCGTTCAAGACGGCGTTCTCGATCGACTGGGGCGGCGTCATGGCCGCGTCGGTGATCTACGCGATCCCCGCGGTGATCTTCTTCCTGATCGTGCAACGGAAACTCGTGTCCGGCATGACCGCCGGCGCGGTGAAGGGATGACGGTGGCTGACCTGTCCGAGGTGTCCGGGGTGTCCGACCCGCGCAGACTGGCCGAAGCCGTGCTGCTGCCCGGATTCGCCGGCACGACGGCGCCGGACTGGGTGCGCCGCCGGCTCGCCGAGGGTCTCGGCGGGGTGATCCTGTTCGGCCGCAACGTGGTCGACGACGAGCAGGTCGCCGCGCTCACGTCCGCGCTGCGATCCGAGCGGGACGACGTGGTCGTCGGGATCGACGAGGAAGGCGGCGACGTCACCCGCCTCGACGTCGGCAGGGGCTCGTTCGTGCCCGGCCCGCTCGCGCTGGGCGCGGCCGGGGATCCGGAGCTGACCGCGTCCGTCGCGGCGGCTCTCGGCGAGCGGCTGGCGGCGTGCGGGGTCACGGTCAACCTCGCGCCGTGCGCGGACCTCACGCTCGCCGCGGAGGACCCGGGCATCGGCGTGCGGGCGTTCGGCTCGGATCCGGTGGCGGCTTCGCCGCACGTCGCGGCGTTCGTGACCGGCATGCAGAAGTACGGCGTCGCCGCGTGCGCGAAGCACTTCCCCGGGCACGGCGCGGCGACCGAGGATTCGCACCTCTCGCTGCCGGTGCTGCCGCGGACCGCGGCCGAACTACGGGATGTCGAGCTGGTCCCGTTCGCCGCGGCCATCGAGGCGGGTGTCCGGACGGTCATGTCCGGACACCTCGTGGTCCGGGAATGGGGCGACGAACCGGCGACGTTCAACCGGACCGCGCTGGTCGACGTGCTGCGCGGCGAACTGGGGTTCACCGGAACGGTCATCACGGACGCGTTGGAGATGGGCGCCATCTCCGGGGCGTACGGGCGGCACGACGGGATCGGCGAGGCTTCGGTCCGGGCTCTCCTGGGCGGCGCTGACGCGCTTTGCCTCGGCGGGGCCCCGTTCGAGGCCGAGACGCTGGACCGGACCGCGGACGCGATCGTCGCGGCGGTGGCCAGCGGACGGCTTTCCTTGGAGCGGCTGGCTGACGCCGCTGTCCGGACGGCTTCGCTCGGCACCGCCCCGGCTCCGGCGACGGTGCAGCCGGTGGACTACTCGCTCGGCCTGTCCGCGGCGCGGGCCGCCTTGCGGGTCACCGGCACGCCTCGGCTCACCGGCCCCGCGCTCGTCGTGGACGTGCAGACCGAACCGGGTATCGCCGCCGGTCCGATGCCGTGGGGCCTGGGGGCTCACCTGGCGGAGCTGGTGCCGGGCACTCGGACGCTCTCGGTCTCCCCCGACGACGTCTCGACGGTCCTGGCGGAGGCGTCGTCTGTCGACAGCGTTGTCGTGGTGACCCGGGAGGCGCACCGGCACCCGGCGGTGCGGGAATTCCTGACCGGACTGTCCACTGTGGACTACATCCGGGTCGAAACCGGGGTTCCCGGGCCGGAAACCGGCACCGGACCGCGGCTCGACACCTTCAGCGGCTCCTACGTGAGCCTGCGCGCCGCGGCGGAGTACCTCGCTCGCTCCTGACGTCGTCCGTGAGGGGAACCCTGAGGGACTCTGATTCCCTCAGGGTTCCCCTCACGGACCGAAAGGTGCGGGCGGCCGGGCCTACAGCGCGTCGCGGCCGCGCTCTCCGGTGCGGACGCGGACGACGGTCTCCACCGGCGTGACCCAGATCTTGCCGTCGCCGATCTTGCCGGTGTGCGCGGTGTCCTGCACCGTCCGCAGCGCGGCGTCGACCTGGTCGTCGTCGAGGAGGATCTCCAGGCGGTACTTGGTGATGAAATCGACCGCGTACTCCGCGCCCCGGTAGATCTCGGTGTGGCCCTTCTGCCTGCCGTATCCGCGGACCTCGCTGACGGTCATCCCGGCGACGCCGAGTTCCTGCAGCGCGATCCGGACGTCGTCCAGCACGAACGGTTTGACGACGGCGGTCAGCAGCTTCATCGGTTCTCCTCGCGCGCGGGCCGGTGCGATCCGAGCACACCGGCGGGCGCGCTCCCCCGGCGTCCGGACTGGACTGCCAGCTCGTACGCGCCTTCGGCGTGCTCGGCCTCGTCGACGCCGTCGATCTCGGCCTCGCGGTCGATCCGGAATCCCATGAACTTGTGCATGACCCAGCCGATCAGGAAGGTCATCGCCAGCGAATACCCTAGTACCGCCAGCGTTCCGACCGTCTGGCGCCACAGCTGGTCGAATCCGCCGCCGTAGAACAGGCCGTTCGCGCCCTGGGGAGCCACGCTCACCGTCGCGAACAGGCCGATCAGCAACGTCCCCACGAACCCGCCGAGCCCGTGCACCGCGACCACGTCGAGCGAGTCGTCGAAGCCGAACCGGTATTTCAGGCCCACCGCGAACGAGCACACGACGCCCGCCGCGACGCCGATCGCGATCGCGCCGGCCGGTTCGACGTAAGCGCATCCGGGAGTGATCCCCACCAGCCCGGCCACCGCGCCGGACGCGGCGCCGAGCGTGGTCGGCTTCCCGTCGCGGAACTGCTCGACGAGCAGCCAGCCCAGCACCGCGGCCGCTCCGGCGACGGTGGTGTTCAGGAACGAGGTGGCCGCGAGGTTTTTCGCGGCCAGCGCGGAACCGGCGTTGAACCCGAACCAGCCGAACCACAGCAGCCCGGCGCCGAACATCACGAACGGCAGGTTGTGCGGCCGGACGGCCTGCTTCGGCCAGCCGTGCCTGCGGCCGAGCACGATCGCGAGCGCCAGCGCGGCCGCCCCGGAGTTCACCTCGACGACGGTGCCGCCCGCGAAGTCCAGCACGTGCAGCTTGGCCGCGATCCACCCGTCGGGCGCGAAGACCCAGTGCGCCACCGGCAGGTACACCACGGTGACCCACACGACGGAGAACACCGTCCAGGTCCAGAACCTGGCCCGCTCGGCGATCGCGCCGGCCAGCAGCGCCACCGTGATGACCGCGAACATCATCTGGAAGGCGACGAACGCGAACAGCGGCACAGTGGTCCCGCCGAGCGTGACGGTCTGGTCGGCGAGCCCGTGCAGCCCGGCCAGCCGCAGGGTGCCGAGCAGCCCGCCGAACAAGTCGGGGCCGAACGCGAGCGAATACCCGTAGGCCACCCAGACCAGCCCGACGGTGGCGAGGCAGACGAACGTCATCGCCATCACGTTCAGCACGCTCCGGGCGCGCACCATCCCGCCGTAGAACAGCGCGAGACCCGGTGTCATCAGCATGACCAGTGCCGCGCTGACCAGCAACCACGCCGTGCTTCCGGTATCGACCACGGTCGGACACTCCTTGTCGCCTCGTCCGGCCGATCAAGCTAACCGCGCGGTGTTACCGGAATGTTTCCGTCGTGCTTCCGCTACCCGACCCTAGCCCGGCGTAACGGTCCAACCGGGCCGAACCGGGCGGACGACGGCCGATGACGAGGTCCGCGGCCCCCGCGTCGATCGGCCGAGCCCGGGTCTCCACTGTGGACAGTCAGAGCGCCGCTATCCGGCCGGAAATCCCGTCCGGCGCGCGCCGTGCTTCACGCCGGCTCCGGCGAATCCCTCCGGCCGGAATCGGAGCAGAGCGCCAGCTCGGCCCACACAGTCTTGCCCCAGGGCAGCGGCGTCTGGCCCCAGCGGTCGGCGATGGCGTCGATCAAGGCCAGCCCGCGTCCCCCGCCTTCGTAGCCTTCGCGGTACCGGGCGAGGTCCGCGAGCGAGTCGGAAACCTCGATGCGGAGCCGGTCTCCCCGCAACGACAGAGTCAGCTCGCACGGCGGGCGGGCGTGCCGCAGCGCGTTGCAGGCCATCTCGTCGAGCACCAGGCGCACGTCGGCCACGGCGTCCGCGCCCGCGTGCGGGAGATGACGGCGCACGAACGCCGCGGCCCGGTCCCGGATCCGGCGCAGCATCGCGAAATCCTGGTCCAACGCCAAGCGAAGAAGCGCCGCTCCCGCGGGCAAACGGCTGTGCTGAGCCTCGTCGACACTCACGCTTGACCTCCTCCTCGCCCTGCGTCGCCCCGCCCGCGAAGGCGCAGCCGCTCCCCCGGCTCGAATGCACGCTGCCGGTTCCCCTTGTCCGAGAATAACGGGTACCCGCCGGACTGCGGCGGCAAACAAGAACCGCAGGAAATGAGGTTAACCGTGCCTTCCGCAGGGTTTTCCGGTCCGCTTTATCGTTCTTTGCCGCGCAGGATTCCGCGAGCTGTGCCACCTTTTTCCCCATGACTGATGTCCCCGCTTATCCGTCCCCTTCCGCTGCTCCAGCCGGAGCTCGGCCGCGCCCGGCCGCGATCACCGGCGCCTTCTGGGCGTATGTGGCCGCGACCCTCGTCGGCCTCGCCGGAGCCGTGTTCCTGTTCTTCTCGCGCGACGCGCTGGCGGACGCGATGCGAAGAACGAACGGGCAGAACGCGGCGCGCCTCACCGACGCCCAGATCGACCAGGCGGTGACGATCGGCGTCGTCGTCGCAGCGGTGCTCGCGATCGCGTTCGCCTTGCTGCACTTGCTGTTCGCGTTCAAACTCCGCGTCGGCCGCAACTGGGCGAGGATCGTGCTCACGGTGCTCACCGCACTCCAGGTCGTCTCCCTGCTGGCGGGCCGGGCCACGGTGATCGGCTCCGTCAGCGCTGTCTTCGCACTGGTCGGCGTCATCCTGTCCTTTCTGCCGCAGGCCAGTCAGTACATCGCCGCGACGAAGGCCGATCGCTCGTCGGGACAACCGGTTTGACCCGCGCCCGAGGCGGGTATCCCGCGCTTATCGCAGCACCGGGAACGCTTTTTCCCGAAACCTTGAGAAGAAAGAGGAAATCGAGATGAGCGACACCGCCGGAAACAAGGCCGAAGAGCTCAAGGGAAAGGCCAAGGAAGCGCTCGGCAAGGCCGCCGGGAACGAACAGTGGCAGGCCGAGGGGAAAGCAGACCAGGCCAAGGGCGCCCTCAAGCAGGCGGGAGAAAAGGTCAAAGACGCCGTCAAGGGCGTGAAAGACTGACCTCGCGGACGCAGCGGCGGCCGGGACTTCGGTTCCGGCCGCCGCCGCGTCGTGCGCCTCGCCGGGCACGGCCTCCCTCCTCGGCGTGACGAAGCGCCGCTCCGCCGGTCCGCTCCCGCGGGCCGGGTAAAGTTCGGCGGTGCTGCTGGGCGGGGAAAGAGGAGGCCGCGGTGACTGAGGTCGGCACAAGAGACGCCGAAGACTGGGAGACCGACCGGATCGCGTTCTGCGCGGAACCGGTCGTCGAGGGCTGGGCCCGGTCCGGGGTCGCCGCCGAAGGGCCGCTGGCGCAACGGTTCAGCGCGCTCGCGGTGCTCCTGCTCGGCGCGGGCTCCCTGCACGAAGCGATGGAGCGCGTGGTGTCCGCCGCGCTGCGGATCGTCCCGGAGGCCGACCTGGCCAGCATCACCCTGCGCTCGGCCGACGGCGGGTTCCACACCCCGGTCTGCACCGACGCGACCGCCGAGGAACTGGACCGCGTCCAGTACCAGACCGGCGAAGGGCCGTGCCTGGAGGCCGCGCTGCAGGGGCGGCCGGGGCACGCGCTGGCCAACAACCTCCCGGAGTCGGAGGCGTTCCCCGAGTTCGGCAGGCGCGCCGGGCAGTTCGGGTTCGGCTCCCTGCTCGCCGTGACCCTGCTGCCGGATCTCAAATCCGACCTGCCGCCCGGCGCGATCAACCTCTACAGCCGCCGGGCCGGGACCTTCGACGACGACGCCGTCGACAACGCGCTCGTCCTGGCTTCCCACGCGTCGCTCGCCCTCGCCGGATCGGCCGCGCACACCGCGGCCGCGCTCAAGGAGATCCATCTCAAGCGCGCCGTCGACAGCAGGGACCTGATCGGCCAGGCCAAGGGCATCCTGATGAACCGCCGCGGTATCTCGGCCGACGCGGCGTTCGACATCCTGCGCCGCACGTCCCAGGACCTCAACGTCAAACTCGTCGACCTCGCCCAGACCGTCGCCGAGCGGCACCAGGAACTCGACGTCTGAACCCGGCCGGGCCGCGTGAAGTCCCGGCGAACGGGTAGCCGGTGACCAGGGTTGGTCTTCGGCGCGCAGAAGACCCGGCTCCAGGCTCCGCCGGTCGAGACCCGAAGCCGGCGGAGCCGCCCGGCCCCCTGCCCGGAAAACGAGGTTTGAGACGCCGACGGGCGGGTATTCGGGGCCTTGGCTCTCCGGACGGCACCGTCCTCTAGACGAAAACGGGGTGAAGGACCGCTCGTGGCGGATCTGAAACGGGCGGACCTTTCCGCGGATGTCGTATCGCGGTGGAGTTCAGCACCCTGCCCTGTACTGGTCACCGATGCCGACGGCGTGGTGGTCGCGCTCAATGCCGCGGCCGAACGGCTGTTTCCTCAAGCTGCGCCGGGCGTGGTGCTCGCTGAAGCGATAACCGGCTGGCCGAACGGCGTCATCGAAGGCGTACGCGGTGCCGACGACAGCTGGGATCGCAGCTACGAGGTGCACCCGGTAACGCACGATGACGGCACCACCACCTGGTGGCTGACGGAGAACACCGACGCGCGCCTCGCCGAGACCGCCTTGCGCACCGAGCGGCGGCGGGCGCAGTTCCTCGCCGAGGCGTCGACCGCGTTGCTGGGATCGCTGAACCTGCAGCGGTGCATGCAGGTCGCCGGAAAGCTGGCTGTGCAGCACCTCGCCGACGCCGCGCTCCTGATCACTCCGGCCCCGCAGCGCCCTGTTCCGGCGGTGCTCTGCGTGCGCGGTCGCGAACCCGAGCAGATCGAGCTGGCCGCCGAACTGTCCGAGGTGCCCGGGCTCGCCGAGGCGCTGCAGGGGTTTCCGCCGGTCCCGTCGCGCTGGATCGACCCGGCGGCCGCGCCGGCGTGGCTGATCCCCCCGGGATTCGGCGACGTCGGTTCGATCGTGGTGACGCCCTTGCCCGGGCACGGCGTCCCGGCCGGGGCGCTGGTTCTCCTGCGGAAGGCCGAACGCGCGGCGTTCACCGAGGACGAGGAGATCTTCGCCCGGCTGTTCGCGGCCCGGTCCGGGGTGGCGATGTCCGCCGCGCGGATGTTCGCCCAGCAGTCGTCGATCACCGAAACGCTGATGCGCGAACTGCTTCCGCCCGCGCTGCCCGAGGTCGCGGGCGCGGAGCTCGCGGGACGGTATCGCGCCGCGCTCGACTCGGAGCGGGTCGGCGGCGACTTCTACGACGTCTATCCGGCGGCCGGCGACAGCCGGGAATCGCTCGTGGTGCTGGGCGATGTGTGCGGCAAAGGCGTCGAGGCCGCGGTGCTCACCGGGAAGGTCCGCAACACGCTGCACGCCCTGCTTCCGCTGGCCGCGGACCACCATCGCGTGCTCAGCATGCTCAACGACGCGCTGCTCAGTTCCCACCACACCCGGTTCGTCACCCTCGCACTCGCGTCGGTGTCGCCGCTCGCCGCCGGCCTGCGGTTGCGGCTGACGTGCGCGGGTCATCTGCCGCCGCTGATCGTCCGTGCGAACGGGGAGGTCGAGGTGGTGGAGACGGTCGGCACCGTGGTCGGCGTCCTGCCCGAGATCGACACGACCACGGTCGAAGTCACGCTGGCTCCCGGCGAGACGTGCCTGCTCTACACCGACGGCATCACCGAGGCGCGCGGGGGTCCGCTGGGCGATCAGATGTTCGGCGAGGAGCGCCTGCACGAGGCGCTGGCCCGATGCGCGGACATGCCCGCGGAGGCGATCGCCGAGCATGTCCACATGCTGGCGGCCGAATGGGCTCGCGGACGCGATCACGACGACATGGCTGTCGTCGTGATCGCCGCGCCTCGCGGCCAGCACCTGTCGGCGGTCGGCGGCTCGGGCCGCGGCAGGTACACCGCCGCATGACCGCCTCGAGCAAGCCTCGCGCCGCCGCGTCGCTGTCCGTCGAGGATGTCGCCGGCCAGCTCTGGACCGCGGCCGCCGACGGCGACGAATACGCGGCGGGCGACATCGCGCTGCAGGCCCTCGAGTCCGGGATGGACACCGAAACCGTCCTGCTCGACGTGATCGGCGCGGTGCAGCGGAGAGTCGGCGAGGAGTGGGCGGCCAACCGGCTGACCGTGACCCAGGAACATGCCGTCACCGCGATCAACGACCGGGTGGTCGCCGCCGTGAGCCTCGCCTCCGGCCCGTCGTCCCGTCCCCCGCTCGCCCGGGTGACCGTCGCCTGCGTGGACGGGGAATGGCACGCGCTGCCCGCCCGGCTGCTGGCCGAAGTGCTGCGGTCGCGCGGATTCCGGGTCGACTACCTCGGGGCGCAGGTCCCGGCGTCGCACCTGATCGCCGACGTGCACCGCACCGGCCCGGACGCGGTCGCCCTGTCCGGCTCGATCCCGACGCGGCTGCCCGCGGCACACGCGACGATCACCGCGTGCCAAGCCGCCGGTGTCCCGGTCATCGCGGGCGGTGCCGCGTTCGGAACGGACGGCCGCTACGCCCGCCTGTTCGGGGCCGACGCCTGGGCGCCCGACGCTCGCGCCGCCGCCGACCTGCTCGCCGGGAAACTGCCGGGCGCGCCCCGCGGCGCGCACCAGGCCGTGGACGATCTGCCGCACCTGCTCGACCAGGAATACACCATGATCTCGCGGACCTCGCCCCAGCTGGTGAAGGCCGCGCTCGCCGGACTGCGCGAACGGATCCCCGCTGTGGCCGGCTATAGCGAACTCCAGCTGCAGCACACCGTCGAGGACCTGGCGAGCATCGTCGACTACCTCAGGACTTCGGTCTACGTCGACGATCCCGAGCTGTTCACCGGGTTCCTGCGGTGGACCGCCGACATCCTCGCCGCCCGCGGCGTCCCGGCCGGATATCTGACGCCCGCGCTGGACGTCCTCGGCGAAGAGCTGCGGGACTTCCCCCGAGCCTGTGCCACCCTCGTCCGCGCGGCCGACGACCTCGATCCCGAAAGCCGAGCATGATGCCGCCGCACCCGCTCGCCTGCACGTGGAGCATGCCGCACCCGCGGGTCGCGTGCTTGACCGTGACCGGTGAACTCGACTACGAAAGCCAGCCCGCGCTCGTCCGCACGGCCCGCGAAATGCTGGCCGCGCAACCGGATTGCCGCACGGTCCGCCTCGACTGCGGCGGACTGTCCTTTTGCGACTCTTCAGGTCTGGCCGCCCTGCTCATGGTCGACCGGCTGGTCCGCTCGGCCGGCGCGGCGCTGCATTTGGACAACCGGTCCCCGGAACTCGACCGGCTGCTCAGGCGCACGAACCTCCTCGCCCATTTCACCGGGACAGTGACCGAAAACGCCCAGCGGCAACGAGATTCCTGACACCCCGCTGCGTTCGCGGTGCCTGGCGGATCCGTTGCCGCGCCCGGCCCCAGACCAGTCGCGGCGGTGTCATGCGTGCCGCGAGGGAACCTGGGAACATGGATTCATGTTCGACGGCTTCACCACCGAGATCGTGGACGGTGCCGGTTGTCCCGTTTTCGTGCGGCACGCGGGAAGCGGCCCGCCGGTGTTGTTGTTGCACGGGCATCCCCGTACCTCGGCGACTTGGCATTGGGTCGCGCCCCGGTTGGTCGAGCGCGGATTCACCGTCGTGTGCGCCGATCTTCCCGGATACGGCCGGTCCGGGAAGCCGGAACCCGCCGAGGACCACGAACCGCACTCCAAACGAGCGAACGCGCGTCGGCTGCTGGCCATGATGCGCACGCTCGGCCACGAACAGTTCGCCGTGGTCGGGCACGACCGGGGCAGCTACCTCGCCCTCCGCCTGGCCCTCGATCATCCCGACCGGGTGCTCAGGGCGGTGCTGGCCGACTGCCTGCCGATCAGCGAGCACCTCGGCCGGATCACCCCGCGGTTCGCGACCGAGTGGTGGCACTGGTTCTTCTTCGCCCAGCCCGAAACCCCGGAACGCGTGATCAACGCCGACCCCGACTCGTGGTATCGGGGCGATCCCGAAAAAATGGGCCGCGAAAACCACGCCGAATGGCGCGCGGCGACGCGGGACCCGGAAGTCGTGCGAGGCATGCTCGAGGACTACCGCGCCGGTCTCACCGTGGACTGCCGCGACGAACTCGCCGACCGCGCCGCCGGCCGGATGCTCACGCAGCCGGTGCTCGTCCTGTGGTCCCTGCGCGACGACCTGGAAGATCTCTACGGCGATCCCCTGCGCATCTGGCGGGAATGGGCCGAGGACGTCCGCGGGCACGGCATCGACTCCGGTCACCACATGGCCGAGCTCGCGCCCGCGGAAGTCGCCGCCTCGGTCGCGGATTTCCTCGAGCCCCTCAAAGCGGAGTGAGCCCGGCAGCAGCGTCAGGCTCGTTCGACGGCCAGACTGCGGGTGAACGCGACCCGGTCCAGCCCGGGCCCGTCGTAGTCCGGCAGCACCTCGGAAACCTCGAACCCGAGCCTCGCGTGATAAGCGCGCGAAGCCGTGTTCTGCGGGCTGGTGACGCACTTGACCTTCCGCACCCCCGATTCCCGCACCTCGCCGAAAAACCATTCGTACAGCGATCGGCCGATCCCCTGCCCGTGCAGCTGCGGGTCGACGCCGACGAAGTGGATGTACGCGGTGTCCGGGTCGGTCTGCGAGACGAAGCCGATCAGGAACGCCGCCAGCGTCCCGTCCGGGCGCTCGGCCAGGCGGCTGGTCGGGGTGAAGTGCTGGAAGTAGAGGCGCGGCACCAGCAGCGCCCGTTCCTTCGCACCGGCTTCGCCCTTCAGCCCGCCCCACCACGGCCCCAGCGCGGCAAGCACGCGGGCATGGTCGTCTTCGGTCGGATGGCGGAAAGTCAGGTCGGCACTCATGCCCCGACCCTCTCGTTTCCGCGCCCGCCAAGCAACCTGGTTACCGGCGCGGGTCGACGTGGATCTTCGGCGCTCCCGGCGGCCGTTCCCCGCCGAGGACCGCGGCGACCTCTCCCAGCCCGACCGTCGCCGCCACCAGCGGCCGCGGATCTACTTCGCCGGAAGCGTAAGCGTCGATCGCCTGTGCCAATCCCGGCGACCCGCTCAGCACGCCGACCGCTGTGACGTCCTTCAGCGCCAACGCCCGCGTGTCGAGCAAGCTCGGCCGCCCCGACAGTCCGATGTAGACGATCCGCCCCGCCGGTTCGACCACCTCGGCCGCGAGCGCGGGCGAGGCGGGATCTCCGGTCGCGTCCACCACCGCGTCGAAGGGCGGCTCCGGAATGCTGGTGCCAGCGGAAAAACCCAAGCCACGCGCGAATTCCACCGACCACGGCGTCGCGCCCACCAGATGCACCTCGCTGCCCGCCGCGCGCAGGAACAACGCAGTGAGCAAGCCGATCGTCCCCGGTCCGAGAACCAGCACCCGCTCCCCCGCCGCCGCCCGCGCCGCGCGGCAGGCGTTGCCGCCCGGTTCGACTAATGCGCCCGCGACGGGATCGAGCGCGTCCGGCAGCTCGTGCAGCGACCGCACCGGCACCGCGAGGCGTTCGGCCAGCGCCCCGGCCCGCCCGCCGCGGATGCCGACCTCCTGCCGGTTCGCGCAGACGTGCTGGTGGCCGCCTCGGCAGCGTCGGCAGTCCCCGCAGCCGAGCATCGTGTCGCCGGTGACCCGGCGGCCGACCCAGGCCGGGTGCACGCCGGGCCCGGCTTCGGACACCGTGCCGCACCATTCGTGGCCGAGCCGCATCGGGTACCGCGCGTGGCCGTCGGCGAGGTACTGCATCTCGCCGGTGAAGAACTCGACGTCCGTGCCGCAGACTCCGGCCCGCTCCACGTCGACGACCACCTCGCCGACCCCGGCGACCGGCTCCGCCACCTCGGCCGGCCCGGCCTCCCCCGGTCCGGTCACCACGAACGCCCGCATGGCCCGATCGTAGCCGCGCTCAGCCGGTCACGCGCTCGCGCAAGAACGCCGCTGTCGCCGGATCGGCCGGATAGAACGACTCGATCACCAGCTCCGCGACCGTCACGTCCAGCGGAGTCCCGAAAGTCGCGACCGTGCTGAAGAACGTCAGCTCCAGGTCCCCCTGCCGATACCGCAGCGGCACGAAAATATCGCCCGGCCCAGGGACTTCCACCTCGGGCACCTCGTCGTCGCACGGATAGCCGCGCAGCTCCTCCAGCAACTCCGCCAGCCCGGCATCCGCCGTCTGCTCCACCTGCCGCCGCAATCGCCCCAGCAGATGCGCCCGCCACTCCCCCAGGTTCAGCACCCGCGGGGCCATCCCGTCCGGGTGCAGCGTGGCGCGCAGGACGTTCACCGGCCCGGTCAGCAGTTCCGGCGCGATGCCTTCGGTGAGCACGCCGAGACTGAGGTTGGCGTCGACGAGGTTCCAGCCGCGGTCCACCACCGCCGCCGGGTACGGATCGTGTCCGGCCAGCAGCCGCCGGACGGCTTCGCGGATCACGGTCATTTCCGGCGCTCCGATGTCGGACTCGCCGTACGCCGGCGCGTAGCCCGCGGCGAGCAGCAGGCGGTTCCGTTCGCGCAGCGGGATGTCGAGGTGCTCGCCCAGCCGCAGCACCATGTCCCGGCTCGGCTTCGACCTTCCGGTCTCCACGAAGCTCAGGTGGCGCGTCGAGATGTCCGCCGAGATCGCGAGGTCGAGCTGGCTGATGCGGCGGCGGTCGCGCCATTCCCGGAGCAGTTCGCCGACCGGGGCCTTCACCGTAGTCGTCACCCCTGCGACGCTACGGCGTCGCCTGCCGGGAGACCATTACCCCCGAGGTAACGGCACGTGCACCACCAGCGCCTCGGCGAGCGGTTTGCGGTCGAGGTCGGGCACCTCGCAGTCCGGCGCGGGATAGCCGACCGGGAAGAGGATGTACGGCCGTTCGGTGACCGGGCGCTCGAAGACCTCGTTGAGGAAGCCCATCGGGTTCGGGGTGTGGGTGAGCGTCGCGAGGCCCATCGTGTGCAGCGCGGTGATGAACATCCCGCACGCGATGCCGACGCTCTCGTTGACGTAGTAGTTCTTCCGCAGCGAACCGTCCGGAAGCGGCGTGCTCTTCTGCGCGAACGCGACCACCAGCCACGGCGCGACCTCGAGGAATTCCTTGTGCTCGTCGGTTTCGAGCCGGGCGAGCGCCGCGTGCCAGTCCGGCGCGTTGCGCTCCCGGTAGAACTTCCGCTCCTCGACCTCGGCCGCCTCGCGCACCGCGCGTTTCACATCCGGGTCCGCGGTCGCGACGAAGGTCCACGGCTGGTGGTGCGCCCCGCTCGGCGCCGTGTTCGCGATCCGCACCGCGGTCTCGATCGCTTCGAGCGGCACCGGGTCCGGGGAGAACCACCGGACCGACCGGCGCTGGTCGAGCAGCCGGTACAGCTCCTGCCCGCGCGCGAGGCTTTCCTCCGGGGACAGCCGGGGCGGCGCGTACGGGACGAACGGGTGCTGGTGCCGGGTCATGCTCCGACCCTGCCGCGTCGGCGGTCATCGGTCCAGTTCACATTTCTGGTGAAGGACATAAGGTGACCTCATGTCTCCCTCGTTGCGCCAGCTCGAGTATCTGGTCGCGGTCGCCGACACCGGCGGTCTCACCGCGGCGGCGGACAGCTGTCACGTGTCGCAGTCGGCGGTGTCGCTGGCGATCGCTTCGCTGGAACGGACTTTGGGCGTGCAGCTCATCCTCCGCGGCCCCGGCCGGACGACCGCGCTGACCGACGCCGGCCGCCAGGTCGTCGGCGAGGCCCGCGCAGTGCTCACCTCGGTCGCCGAACTCGGCACCGCTGCCCGCGACTACGGCCAGGACCTCGCCGGACGCCTGAGTTTCGGCTGCTACACGCCGCTCGCACCGCTGCACGTGCCCGCCGCGCTGGCGACCTTCCGCACCCAGCACCCGGAAGTCGACGTCACGTTCGTGGAAGGCACGCTGCCGGATCTGCAGCACCTCCTGCTGGAGGGCCGTTGCGACCTGGCCGTGCTGTACCGGCAGGATCTGGTGCCGGGGATCGCGGTGGACAAGCTGTACGACCAGCCGCCGAGCGTGCTCCTCCGGCCGGACCATCCCCTGGCGCGCCGCAAGACGGTTTCGTTGCGCGCCTTGGCCGACGAGCCGTTCGTCCTGCTGGACGTGCCGCCGTCGGAACGCTATTTCCGGGACGTGTTCGCCTCCGTCGGCCTCCCGATGCCGGTCGCACACCGGACGACGAGCTTCGAACTCGCGCGAGCGTTGGTCGCCCGAGGGCTTGGCTACACGCTCTCCGTGCAGCGACCGCCGTTGGAGCTTTCCGTCGAAGGCACGCCATTCGCCGTACGCCCGCTGCGCGAGCGGGTTCCGACGACGCCGGTCGTGCTGGCCCGCGCGGAGGGCGCCCGGTTGACTCGGCGAGCGGAAACGTTCCGCGCTTTCTGCCGGGATTTCTTCAGCTCTGGAGCGTAAGGCGGCGCGGCTCGCGGCCGAGCAGCTCGGCCAGCAGCGGGCTTGTCTCGGCGAAGTGGCCTTGCCGGGCTGCCTGGAACATCGTGAGCTTCATCCGCCCGATCTCCTCCGGTTCGCCCGCGATCCACTCGTCGTCGTCCACGACCACGCGTTTCACCTCGCGCCCGATGACCCGCGAGGCCATCTCAGCCACGTCGCCGAACGTCACCGCCTGCCGCGCGGTCAGCGTCACCGGACCGTCGAACGCCCTCTCCCCGGCCAGAATCACCGCCGCCGCTTCGGCTGCGTCGGCACGATCGGTCCAGGAGACCGGACCGTCCGCCGGTGCCTCGATCACCCCGGTCTCCCGCCAGTTCCCGAGCAGCCAACCGAGGCTGTGCGCGTAAAACCCGTTCCGCAGCGCCGTCCACGCGACCCCGGACTCGGCGAGAATCCGCTCGGTCGCGGCGTGCTCCGGGCCTGGCGGAAAAGGGGTGTCCATCCGGGAATTCTGGTGACTGGTGTACAGAATCCGTTGCGCCCCAGCCGCTACCGCCGCCTCGATACCCGCGCGATGCAAGCTGACCCCGTCCGCGTGCGGGTCGTTCGAGGAAACGAGCAGCACCTTTTCGGCCCCCTCAAAGGAATGCCGCAACGCCGCCGGGTCCTCATAGGAACCCTGCCGCACCCGTACGCCCCGGTCCGCGAAGTGCTGCGCCTTCGCGACATCTCGCACACTGACGCCGATCCGCTCCGCCGGGACGCGCTTGAGGAGGTGTTCCACCGTCGCACCGTTGAGCGCACCGGTCGCCCCCGTGATCACGATCATGACTGGATTCCTTTCCGCAGCAAGGGAAGCAGGAGGTCGTCGACGAGGTGTCGCACGAACCGCTCGTCGCACCGCTCGCCCGCGAAGACGATCCGGTGCACGATCACTGCGGGCGCGACCTCGGCGAACAACTCGGCCGCGCCCGGCGCCAGCTCCTCGCCCGGCAGCCGATCCGTCATCGCCGCCTGGTCCCGGAGCAGGATCCGGCGCATCTCGTCGGCGAGCCGGGCATCGCCGCGCATGCCCGCGAACAGCGCGCCCAGCAAGCCGATCTCCTGCTCCTCGATCTCGCGCGCCAGCCACCCCACGACGGCCAGCAGGTTCTCCCGCAATCCCCCGGCGACGGGCTCGGGCGGAGCAGAACCTTGCCGCTGCTCCACCGCCGCCGCGACCAGCGCCGCTTTGTCGCGGTACCGCCGGTAAATCGTCGTCTTGGCCACGCCCGCCCGCGCCGCGATCGCCTCGATGGCCAGCTGGTCATAGCCGACCTCAGTCAGCAGCGCCAAGGCCGCCTCGTGAATCGCGGCGTCCCTGCGGACATCGCGCGGCCTGCCCACACCCGACGGCTCCGGCATCCTGGCTCCATTTCGATACGCTACCGTTTCGTATCGAAACTACGCCTCCGCCGAGCCGTGCGTCAACTGGGCCACGGCAGGACGGTCAACTCCGGCCATTGTTCTTGCCACCGCCGGGCTTTCGCCTCGTAACTGCTCCGCGGCGCATGGCCGGGATTGGGCCGCACGACGAGGTTGAACATGCCGGAGAACCCGTGCGGCGCGTAGACCTGCCACTCCCCTTCGCTGTCCTGCCGAATCCCGAGACACGACGTGGCGGAGGGAAAGGAATCGATGGCCGCCTCGGTGGACGGGTAGGGCGCGCAAGGAACCCCGAAGCGGTCCTCGTACCAGAGATGCACTCGCGCCTCGTTGCGGATTTCCACCGTGACCGGCAGATCCCCGAATCTCCGGACGCCCTCCTCGATAACCGTGTTCTCCGCTTCCCAGCTGAGATCCGAATCGTCGAAGTAGAACAGGTCGTAGTCCTTGATGCCCTCGGCCGGCGGCCGTCCGGTCACCACGTTCCACACGGTCTGGCATAGGCAACCCGCCGTGAGATACCAGTCGGGAAGAGCCAGCTCCGCCGCCCGGGCGAGCACTTCCGGCACCATCTCGTTGCGCGTCACGATCTCGCGGAATTTCCCCAGTTGCCGGTCGATCGGCAGGCGGCCGTAGTCCATGCCCCGGTTTAGCACGGCGAACCGATTACCTCCCGCGTAATCGACCAGCCGCCGTTCCTCCGACAGGCTTGGCCCTACCGAAAACGGCACGACACAAGGAGAACCTCGAAATGACCACCACCGCCCCGACCGCCGCCGCCATCGCCCGCCGTTACCTCGACGTCTGGAACGAGACCGACCCGCAGCAGCGCCGCCGGCTGGTCTCGGAGGTTTTCGCTCCGGGCGCGACCTACACCGATCCGCTCGGCGCGGTCACCGGGCAGGACGAGATCGACGGGTTCATCGGCGGCGCGCAGGCGCAGTTCGCCGGACTGGTCTTCAGCCTGCCCGCGGAGCCGGACGCGCACCACGACTTGGCGCGGTTCCAGTGGTATCTGTCCGCCCCGGGCAACCCCGAGCCGATCGCGATCGGGTTCGACGTCGTGGAGATCGCCGACGGCCGGATCGCCAAGGTGCACGGCTTCCTGGACAAGATTCCGGGCTGACGCGCGGAAAACGCCGGGATGTGGTCTTGACCACATGTACGAGGTTCAGACCACCCGGGAGGTCTGAACCTCACCGGCGCGCACGCCACGCCGCAAGAAAGGCGTGGCCCTCCCCACTCTGTCCGTACCCCGAGGGGCGCCTGAGAGTTTCACCCGCGTGGATACCCGGGTTTGCACCGTCGGCGGCACCGGCTGGTGGTCTCCTGCCGATGCGCTTTCCAGAGGCGTCTCGTCCGCGCGGTCCAGGGTGCCTGAGAGGTTCCGGGGAGGACTTGCTCCTTCGGCGCCGGTCCGGGGATGCCGGTCCGGTCTCTCCCGCGCGGGATCGTCGATCGCGCGCCCAGTCTAGCGCGGACGAAGATCAGCCGGTGCGGCGGGCGTTGCGGCGCTGGGTCAGCTCGTCCGGCACGACGGCCTCGACGAGTCCGCCGTCGGCGCGCTCGGCCGGGAACTCGTGGATCGTGCCGCTGATCTCCTGCATCGCCCCGCTGACCGCGATGCCGAACACGCCCTGGCCGCCCTGGAGCAGATCCACGATCTCCTCCGGCGAGGTGCATTCGTACACCGTGGTGCCGTCGGAGAACAGCGTGACCTTCGCCAGGTCCCGCACCCCGCGCACGCGCAGGTGGTCCACCGCGACGCGGATGTTCTGCAGCGAGACCCCGGTGTCCAGCAGGCGTTTCACGACCTTGAGGACCAGGATGTCCTTGAACGAGTACAGCCGCTGCGACCCCGAACCGTGCGCCGTCCGGATGCTGGGCGCGACCAGCTTCGTGCGCGCCCAGTAGTCCAGCTGGCGGTAGGTGATCCCGGCGATCTGGCAGGCCGCGGGACCGCGGTAGCCGACCAGCTCGTCGGGCAGCGAGGCGTCGGGGAACAGCTCGCCCTGCTCGCCGTCGGCGACAGGTCCGGCAGGTATCTCCGGACGACCAGCCTCGACCACCGCAAGCCTCCCCTCGCCCGGCCTCGCGGCAGGGCGTTCGACAGGCCGGTCGAGCCCAGGATCGGGATCGGCCGGGGAAAACTGCCACGAGCGCGCCGGGTCGGCGAATCACATCGTGGCGATTTACCGCCTTTGACGGTAAGGCTGCGCCGCGAGCCGGTCAACGCGACGCGCGGCGGACCTCAAGGCCGTGTCGAGGCTTTGGCCCGTTCGCCGTACGGGATTGACATTTTTTACTCAGCCGGATAACTTGTTACTCATGCAAGTAAACATCGACACCCAAGCCGAACTCGGCCTCAGCGTCACCGAGGCCACCACCCGGGCGCAGATCATCGGCGCGACCATCGCCACGATCGCCGACCACGGGTACGCGCGCACCACTTTCGCGCGCATCAAGGAGCGGGCCGGGCTCAGCAGCACCCGGCTGATCTCGTACCACTTCACCAACAAGGCCGGCCTCATGCAGGCGGTGCTGAGCACGGTGTCCGAGACCAAATCGGAATATCTGCGCCGGCGCAGCGAAGGCGTCGACCCGGCGGACCGGCAGGCGAACCTGCGCGCGTACATCGAAACCTCGGTCGCGTTCCTGCGCGACTACCCGCAATGCGAGCGGGTGCTGGTCGAGATGGCCGCGCACGCCGACGACCGCGACGGCTGGGCGATGACCGGCGTCATGGTGGGGCAGCTGCGCACCGGCGCGCTGCAGCGCCAGCTGGACCAGGGGCGCAAGGAGGGGGCGTTCGGCGACATTTCGCCGGAGATCGTGGCGCTGTCGATCGCGCAGGCCATCGACGGGGTCGCGGCCGCCTACGCCGCGAATCCGGAGGTGGACCTGGACCGCTACGGCCGGGAGCTGGCCGACCTGTTCGCCCGCGCCACCGCGCGATGAACTCTTGCCCGGCGGGAAACCGCCGGGCGGGGGCGCCTCAGGTGTCGGCGCCGCGGAAGTCTTCCGGGGAGACGGAGTCGAGGAACTCGCGGAACTTCTCGACCTCGTCCTCCTGCTCGTCCGGGATGATCAGGCCGGCTTCTTCGAGCACCGCGTCGACCGCGTGGATCGGGACGCCGATCCGCAGCGCCAGCGCGACCGAATCGCTCGGGCGGGCCGACACCCGGATGTCGCCGTCGAAGACCAGTTCGGCGAAGAACGTGCCTTCTTTGAGGTCGGTGATGACGACCTGCTCGAGCTCGCGCCCGAGCGCGCCGATGACCTCTTTGAGCAGATCGTGGGTGAGCGGCCGGGCGGGCCGGACGCCTTGCTGTTCCAGGGCGATCGCGGTGGCTTCGACCGAGCCGATCCAGATCGGCAGGTACCGCTCGCCCTCGGTCTCCCGCAGCAACAAGATCGGCTGATTGGCGGGCAGTTCGACCCGCACTCCGACGACGCGCATCTCGCTCATCGGGCTTCGCCTCCCTCTCGTGCACACGGGCCGCAGCGCTGGCGACGGCTGACGACCGTTGTCTCCGACGCTACCCGTCATCCGGGCGCTGTGCTCGCTCGCAGCGGACATTCTCGCTTCGTGGTCTCGCGAACCGTCTCTCACGGTACGGCATCCCGGCGCTGAGGTTCAGTCATTGACAAGTGACGGGAACCGCGTCTCGGGCATGGAGCGTCAGTCGCCGGCGACGCCGCGGATGCCGGCTTTGACGAGCAGCGTGTGCAGCGTGACCGACAGCGCGGCCAGTTCGCGCACCACCTCGTCCGCGCGGGCTTTCGCGTCCGCGTCACGATGCCGGTACGCGGGGGTCACGATCTGCTCCAGCAGGCCGACCTCGCGGTCGGCCGCGGCGCGGAACGCGCGCAGGTGCCGCGGTTCGAGCCCGAATTCGGTCATCGCCTTGACGGTGCGGGCGATCAGCACCGATTCCGGGCCGAAAAAACCCGCCGCGCCGGGGCGCAGCAGGCCGTACTGGCACAGCTCGGCCAGCGTCGCGTCGTCGATTCCCGCTTGCTCCAGCAGGTCTTCCTGGGTGAGCCGGAGCTCCGGCCCGGCCTCGAAGTCCGCCGCCGCGGGCAGTCCGGCCGGATCGCTCCCGTCGCCGAGCGGCACCAGCCGGCGCGGCAGCTGCGGGGCCGCCGGGACCGGCGCGGGCGGTTGCGCGCCCGCGTCGGCCGCGTCGAGCTGCTCCTTGATGACCTTCAGCGGGAGGTAGTGGTCGCGCTGCGCGGACAGCACGTACCGCAGGCGCTCCACGTCCGCCGGCGCGAACTGCCGGTACCCCGAGGGCGTGCGGCCCGGGCGGACCAGGCCTTCCGCCTCGAGGAAACGGATCTTGGAAATCGTGACATCGGGGAAGTCCCCGCGCAGCTGCGCGAGCACCGCCCCGATGCTCAACCCGTCCCGCCGGGCCTCCTGACGACCGGGCTGCCCGGCCGCCGTCACTGCGCCCCCTGGCCCCCGTGCCCCGGGCCGGTCAGGAAGACCAGGCGGAACTTGCCGATCTGCACCTCGTCGCCGCCGGCGAGGACGGCCTGGTCGACCGGCTCGCGGTTGACGTAAGTGCCGTTGAGGCTGCCGACGTCGATCACGACGAACTCCCCGCCCTCGCGCCGGAATTCCGCGTGGCGGCGGGAAACCGTGACGTCGTCGAGGAAGATGTCGCTGTCGGGGTGCCGTCCCGCGCTGGTGGTGTCGCGGTCGAGCAGGAAGCGGGAGCCCGCGTTGGGCCCGCGCTTCACGACCAGGAGGGCGGAACCCGGCGGCAGGGCGTCGACGCCCTGCACCGGTGCCTCGGCGGCCGGCGCGGACTCCTGCTGGCCTTCCATGTCGGCCAGGAAATCGGCCCGGAAGACAGAGGTCCGCTCCGGAGACTGCTCCGGGGGAACGCCGGGCCCGTCGTTCGTGCTCACCTGAGCTCTCCTCTACGCATGAAATGTTGCCATCGACCAAGAACGTGTAGCTGTCAACGTACCGTGCCCGACCGGCCCGGAACCCTCGGGCTCCCCTTGAGGCTCCGGCGCCGGGCCGAGCGGCTCAGCCCTTGATCAGAGCCTGGTACGCCTCGGCCTCGAGCAGCGCCTCGAGACCGGCCGGGTCGTCGAGCCGGATCTCCACGAGCCAGCCCTCGCCGTAGGGGTCGGAGTTGACGAGCTCGGGCGAATCGGCGACCGCGGAGTTCACCGCCACGATCTCGCCGTCGACCGGCGCGAACAGCTCCGAGACGCTCTTCGTGGACTCGACCTCGCCGAAGGCGTCCCCCGCCCCGACCTGCTTGCCGACCTCGGGCAGGTCGACGAACACGACGTCGCCGAGCTGGTCCTGCGCGTATTCGGTGATCCCCACCCGCACGAGCGAACCCTCGCGGGTCGCGACCCACTCGTGTTCCTCGGTGTAGCGCAGTTCTTCCGGAGTGGTCAACGCCGCTCCCCTTCCTGGTGCTGGCTGTGCTCGCGATGCTGACGGCAATCTTCCATCACCGGGTGCGCAGCGCGCGAGCCGCCTGCACGACGTAGAGCGCCCCGGACCAGACATACAGGACGCCGCCCCACACCATGAACGCGTACGCGATCGGCCGCGCGACCGCGGCGACGTCCGAGCCGCCCTGGGTGAGCAGCAGGAACGGGAAGGCGTACATGAGGACGAAGGTCGCGCCCTTGCCGATGTAGGTGACCTCGGGCGGCGCGAACCCGCCGCGGCGCAGCAGCATCACGCAGACGCCGAGCACCAGCTCGCGCAGCACCAGCGGGACGACGACCCACCACGGGATGATGTCGCGGATCAGGAAGGCGACGAGCGTGGCGAGGATGTAGAGCCGGTCCGCGGCTGGGTCGAGCAGCTGGCCGAGCCGCGACATCTGGTCCAGCCAGCGGGCGAGCTTGCCGTCGAGCCAGTCGGTGAGCGCGGAGAAGATCAGCAGGGCGAGCGCCCAGCCGTCCTCTTTCGGGCCGAGCAGCAGCCAGAGGAACACCGGGACGCCCGCCAGCCGCAGCAGCGACAGCAGGTTGGGGATGGTGAGCGCCTGCCGCCACAGGGAGGGCTCGGTCTGGGGCTCGTCGGGGACCGTGGTCACGCGGCCAGCCTAGAGCGGGCGGGGCCGCGGCGTTTGTCCTGGCGGGGTGAACGGCGGGACCGCGGTTGTGCTGCGGCGGCCGTCCCGGCCGCGAGGGCGGCCGCTGCGGGAAGCTCGGCACGAACTGTTCCGCTATCCGGAACGCGCGGTTCCGCCGGAAATCCTCGTGCGGGACGCTGTGCGGGGATCCGGCGGTGCCGGTGCGCGGCTGGAACGATTCCGTTCACGGCGCGGGCGAATCGGTGCGGCGGCCGGGAATCCGGCGGAAGTCTCAGCGCGAGCGGCGGCGGCTGGCCGCGCGACGGTGGCTCCATCCGCGGCGCTGCAGTTGCGCGGTGCTCAGCGTTTCCGGACGGCCGCGGCCGTCGGTGCCCACCCAGCGCGGGCGCACGGCGCCGGCCTCGAGGACGTAGGGGCGGCCGCCGCACCACACCACGCTGCAGGGTTCGGTCGGCGGATCGGTCGGGACGTCGGTCTCGGCTGCGGGGACGGCTTCGGTGCTCATGCTCTCGGTGACTCGTGCTCTCTGGCGTCGGGCTTCGGGGACCTGGAACGCGCGGGGCGCCTGCCCTGTACGTCGGCGCGGGACCGCCGAGCGTTAACCGCCGCGGGCCGGATTCCTCCGAACGATGCGCGCCGGCGATGCGGATTTCCCAGTCCGGAACCCGAAACTCACCGTCCACAGTAGACTGAACGGAGCCCGCTCCGGTGTGTCGGTGCCGCTCAGCGAGGCGCGAGGGGCCAGAATGGGCGCGACCCCGGCGAAAGGATCGCGGTGCTCCCGTCGAAAACCGTGTACGGGCCGCTGTGCGCGGCTGTGGTGGTTTTGCCCGCGCTCACCGCCTGTTCGGGGGATCAAGCGCCACCGGCGGCCGCGCCGTCGGCGCCCTCCGCGATCGCCTCGGCCGCGCCGAGCACGCACGCTCCCCCGCCGCTGCCGGAGACCGGGGGCGCGAGCAGCGCGCCGGCCGCGCCCAGCAGCACCGCGGCCGCGCCGAAGCCGTCGAAACCGGCTCCGCCGGTCAATCCGGGCACCTGCGGCACCGTCACCGCGGCGAGCGGGATGACGTTGTACGTGTACGAAAACAAAGCCGTCCCGTGTGCGGACGCGATGGCGCTGGTCAAGAAGTTCCACCAGGCGATCAACGGCCGTCAGTCCGCGGGCTCGAACAACCCGGTCAACGCGACCGTCGACGGCTGGCTGTGCGTTTCCGGCCCGCCCGCCGCGCAGGGCGGCACGACGTGCAGCAAGGGCGAGCAGACCGTGCTGGCGGCGGTGGGGGGCGCGCCCCATGAGAAAGCCCCCACACCG
>NZ_JBHZAG010000063.1:0-3852 GCF_042754125.1 Amycolatopsis sp. NPDC059235 | reverse complement strand
CCCAACCCCCCGCGGGCGCCGGGGGGGGGTGGGGTCCGCCCCCCCCCCCCCCCCGGGGGCCCCGCCGGCCGAACCCGGGCCCCCCCCCGGCGGGGGGGGGGGGGGGGCCGCCCGCGCGCCCCCCCCCCCCACCGCGGCTCAGGACTTGAGGTCCGGGAAGTCGTCCTCGCGGAACTCGCCCTCGGGCCGCTCGCCGCCTTCGCGGCCGCGCAGTTCGACCCGGCGGATCTTGCCCGAGATGGTCTTCGGCAGTTCCCCGAACTCCAGCCGCCGGATCCGCTTGTACGGCGCGAGGTGCTCCCGCGCGTACGCGAGGATCGCCCGCGCCGTCTCGGCGTCCGGCTCGTGCCCGGAGGCGAGCACGACGTACGCCTTCGGCACCGCCAGCCGGATCGGGTCCGGCGCGGGCACCACGGCCGCCTCGGCGACCGCCTCGTGCTCCAGCAGGACGCTCTCCAGCTCGAACGGCGAGATCCGGTAGTCCGAGGCCTTGAAGACGTCGTCGGTGCGGCCGACGTAGGTGATGTAGCCGCGTTCGTCGACCGAGCCGACGTCGCCGGTGTGGTAGTAGCCGCCCGCGAACGCGGCCGACGTGCGTTCGTCGTCGTCCGCGTAGCCCGCCATCAGGCCGACCGGCCGGTGCGCGAGGTCGAGGCAGATCTCGCCCTCGGTCGCGCGCTCGCCGGTGACCGGGTCGACCAGCGCGACCGCGAACCCGGGCAGCGGGCGGCCCATCGAACCGGCCACGACGTCCTGGCCCGGCGTGTTCGCCACCTGGACGCTGGTCTCGGTCTGCCCGAAGCCGTCCCGGATGGTGACGCCCCACGCCTTCTCGACCTGCTCGATCACCTCGGGGTTGAGCGGCTCCCCCGCGCCGACGACCTTCTTCGGCGGCGTCCGCAGCGCGGTGAGGTCGGCCTGGATCAGCATCCGCCACACCGTCGGCGGCGCGCAGAAGCTGGTGATCCCGCACCGGTCCATCTGCGCCATCAGCGCGACCGCGTCGAACCGCGCGTAGTTGTACAGGAACACCGTCGCTTCGGCGTTCCACGGCGCGAAGAAGTTGCTCCACGCGTGTTTGGCCCAGCCCGGCGACGAGATGTTGAGGTGGACGTCGCCCGGTTCCAGCCCGATCCAGTACATTGTGGACAGATGGCCGACCGGATACGAAACGTGCGTGTGCTGCACGAGTTTCGGCTTCGCGGTGGTGCCCGAGGTGAAGTACAGCAGCAGCGGGTCCTCGGCGCGGGTGACCCCGTCCGGGGTGAATCCGGCCGGCTCGGCGTACGCGGTTTCGAAGGCGTGCCAACCGGAAACCGGTTCGCCGACCGCGATCCGCGTGTAGTCGCCCGCGACGTCGGCGAACTTCTCCGCGTCGACGTCGCGCACGACGACGTGCTTCGCGTTGCCGCGCTCCACCCGGTCCACGAGGTCGGCCGGTCCGAGCAGCGTGGACGCCGGGATCACGACGGCGCCCAGCTTGATCGCCGCGAGGATGGTCTCCCACAGCTCGCCCTGGTTGCCGAGCATGACGATCACCCGGTCGCCGCGAGAGACGCCGAGGCCGCGCAGCCAGTTCGCGACCTGATTGGACCGGGCCGACATCTCCGGGAACGTCCAGCGGTTCTCGGTGCCGTCCTCTTCCACGATCCACAGCGCGTACCGCTGCGCGTTCGCCGGATCCGCCGCGACGGCGTCGAACCAGTCCGTCGCCCAGTTGAACTCGTCCAGCTGCGGCCACGCGAACTCGCGGTAGGCAGTCTCGTAGTCCTCGCGATGGGCTTGCAGATAGTCCCGCGCCGCGCGGAATGCCTGGTAGCCGGTGACCTCAGCGCCGTTGCTCACGTCGTACTCCTCGTGCTCGCTTTCCCGTGCCTGTTTTACTCGCCCTTGAACTCCGGCGCTCGTCGCTCCATAAAGGCCTGGACGGCTTCCTGGAGGTCCTTGCTCGGCAGGAACGCGGAGTTCCACGCGGCGACGTAGCGCAGGCCTTCGGCGACCTGGCGTTCGGTGTTCGCCGACAGCACCTGCTTGGTGCCCTGGACGACCAGCGGCGGGTTCGCGGCGATCTCGGCGGCGAGCTCGCGGGCCTTGGCCAGCAGCGTCTCCTGGTCCGCGTACACGTCGTTGACCAGGCCGATCTTCTCCGCTCGCGCGGCGTCGATGTCCTTGCCGGTGAGGGCGAGTTCGCGGACGTGGCCCTCGCCGACGATCGGCGCGAGGCGCTGCAGGCTGCCGATGTCGGCGACGATCGCGACCTTCACCTCGCGGACGCTGAACTTGGCGTCCTCGCTGGCCAGGCGGATGTCGGCGGCGGTGATGACGTCCACGCCGCCGCCGATGCACCAGCCGGACACGGCCGCGACCACCGGTTTGCGGCATTCGGCGATCGAGCTGACCGCCTGCTGCAGCCGCTGGACCTCGCGGTGGAACTCGGTGCGCGGCCCGGCCAGCGCGTCTCCGGCCAGCAGCGGCGCCCAGCTGCCCATCATCGCGGGCAGGTCGAGGCCGTAGGAGAAGTGCTTGCCGCTGCCGGTCAGGACCACCGCGCGCACGCGCGGGTCAGCGTCGAGGGCGGCGAATACCTGCGGCAGCTCGCGCCAGAAGTCGGGGCCCATCGCGTTGCCCTTGCCCGGGCCGAGCAGAGTCACCTCGGCGACCGCGCCGTCGAGGTCGACGCGGAGGGAGGCGAGTTCGGGAAGGGCGGCTACTGGTTCGGTCATGCGGTCATCTTGACTCATGGAGCCGACCCCAGCTCATCCGGTTGACACTGTGCCAACGCGGCTGCGGGATGCTTTCCTGGAGACCCGAGGTGGAGAGGGAGGCGCCCGTATGGATCCGGCACCCGTGCCTGTCGCCGACGCCCCGCCCGCGGAACCCGCGGCGGCCCGCAAGGCCCGGCCGATCGAGCTGTCCGGCTCGTTCCGGCACGACGGCCAGCGCCTGTGCTACACCGAATACGGCAGCGGCGACCGCGTCGTGGTGCTCATGCACGGGATCATGTTCACCCGGCGGATGCACGCGCCGCTGGCCCGCCGGCTCGCCCGCGCGGGATTCCGCGTGGTCACGCTCGACCTGCTCGGCCACGGCGATTCCGACCGGCCGACGCAGTCGTGGCGCTATTCGATGCCCGCGTTCGGCGAGCAGGCCGTCGCGCTGCTCGACCATCTGGAGATCGAGGACGCGGTGGTCGGCGGGACCTCCCTGGGCGCGAACGTGGCGCTGGAGGTCGCCGTCGCCGCTCCGTCGCGGGCGCGCGGGCTGGTGGTCGAGATGCCGGTGCTGGACAACGCGATCGTCGCCGGGCTGCTGACTTTCGCGCCGCTGTTGTTCGCCGCGCGCTTCCTGCCCGCGACGGTGCGCGGGGTGTCGCTGGCCGCGCATCTGGTGCCGCACGGGAACCAGTGGGTCGACGTCATCACGGACACGCTGAGCCAGGACCCGGCTCCGATGGCCGCGCTGCTGCACGGCGTGCTGTTCGGCCGGATCGCGCCGCCGAAGTCGATCCGGGGCACGATCACGACGCCAACGCTGGTGATCGGCCACGAAGGCGACCCGATCCACCCGTTCGGCGACGCGGGCAGCCTCGCCGAGGACCTGCCGAACGCCGAATTCGTGCAGGCCCGCAGCCCGGTCGAACTGCGGTTCGACCCGAAGCGGCTCAGCGCGGCGATCCGGGACTTCGCCTTCCGCCGCTACCCGGCCTGATCCCACCCCGGTCTCGAAGGTCCGTGAAGGGCTCCTTGAGGGAATCTGATTCCCTCAAGGAGCCCCTGCCGAGAGTGTTTAACAAAACAGATCCCACCCCAGAAGAGAATATATCTTTAGCACTCATGCGCATGATGTATGGGT